>CAZRLL010000172.1:0-8021 GCA_964600735.1 uncultured archaeon | reverse complement strand
GATTATTAAATTTCGGAGCTTCAGTATCATCTATAGTAACCCAAACCGTATCAACTACAGTTCCATCACCATCAATAACTAATGTAAAATTGTGACGACCCATGGATAGTCCATCAATATTACTGCTAATAGTAAATAAGCTTGGAGTATTAAATTCTCCAGAAGCATAATAACTGCTATTCCGATATATCGTGTAATTCTTTCTGACTCCAGTACTGTAATCCGCTCCCCATTCAATTGTATTACCAGTTGATCCAATTTCTATTGAAAAATCACCCGGACTTATTAGATTAGTTAGATTAAATAGAGAGATCTGTGATTTGGTATTTATTGACATGGTGTTCAATTTAGGATTTATTGGTTGGAGTAATTCTTTTTCATTTTCTTCGTTAACTACTATCGTATTTTGATTCTCGATTTCCTTATTGTTTTTTATATTAAAGTCATTATCAACCTTTTTGTCAAAATAAACCTCCCGATTTTTATCGATATTAAAAACAATCCCAATTTGAAAAAATAACAATAAGAAAAATAAAAATAATAAAATATTATTTATTAAGTTCCCCTCAATTTTTATTATAAATAACACCCATTTTATTTTTTTAAAATCTACATGGTTTCTTTATAAGCCTTATATAAAAGGGTTAATAATACACAAATTTTGTTTTTTTTAATATGGAAAAATTTTTATCAAATTATTTATTCTAACTTTCTACTAAGCTTTAACTATAATTTTGATATCACTGGTTATTTGAAAAATTTAATAAATCAAGCTGATGTTGGTTCGGCAATATCTGATTTCTTAAATATTGATCGATAAAAAAGAGCAAAAATTCCAATATTTAGTATAATTAACCCAAAAAAAATGAATCCACCTGCTTCATCTATCCAGAATGAACCATCTGCTACCGTTATTTTAATCTTCATGTCCGGATGCCCTAAACCACAAAATATTTGACAGAATGCAGATAAAGTGGTATCCTTATTTGGTAGGGTGGCTTCAACAATAGTTGGGGCACCTTCTACCTCACCGGGTAAGGGGCGTCTAGAAGCCACAGCAATATTTAGCTCATTAACACTAAAACCATGTTGAACATCTTTTGAGACAACTTCGAACACTATTGTTGATCCCTTTTCAAATGATCCAATCCGATGTTTATATTCTTTACCAGTTTCTAAATCTACTGCAATAAACTCCCATTGAGAGGCGATTATTTTAATATGATACTTTCCATCATCCCCTTTTTGAGGATCTGATCCTTCACTTGCACTAATTAGGTGGGTATTAGTTACAATAAATGGGATTATTAATAATGTGAATAAAAATAAAATTCTTGGTTTCATATTGCATCTTTATCTTTGAACATTATGTCCTACCTAATTGCTATTTTTAAACTTAATTATTTTTGCAAATTCATGTATTAGATTTAAATTTAAACTGTTCATTCAAATCTTTGTTATCAAGTACTAATTTGTATTTTCTATTACACCTACTGATGTCTAACTGTCACCAACCCTGATGAAAAAATAGAATTTCATTTTTATTTGGAATCTTATTTTTTTGTATAAACGGAACAAAATTCGATTGAGGATAAACAAAATGTCTACATATACAAATAAATTAATTAAATAGCTACAATTATTCAAATTCCATCAGCTGATTTGAATGAAGTTTTCAGTTAGAAGACGGGGTATATGGGATACACTCATAAAAGTAGCATTTTTGGATGGAAAATTGACTAGGGACGAGTTTGATATAATAAAAAATGTACTAGCTGATTTAATTAATTATTCATCAATTTTGGAAGAAGCATTAAATGATGGAATAATCGACGATCTAGAAAAACAGAAACTTCAATCTCAAAGGGAAAAAGTAATTGATAAAGCTAAGTTAATCGCAAATAAGGATTATATAATAACAGAGGAAGAAAAGAAGTTAATACTCACCACAAAAGAAATATTACAGAATATGCAAAAGTTATAAATCTTTATTAAAATAGTAATCAGACATAAATATGTACAAAACAGATGATGATTTAAATTTGAATTAATTTGTACCTAATTATATTATTTACCAATTTTCTCGAGTAATGCTAATAAAGCTTGATCATTTGCGTAATATGATAAAATGGCAATATTAGAATTCATGACCGACGAACCAGTTTACCAAATAATTATGATTATTGTTGGTATAATTGGTGTAACACTTGGCATTGACCGTACAATTGAAAGTGATGAAGAAGAGTCTTCGATACTCCAATTTATTGGGCCAATTGGAGCATTAGTGATTTTTGCTGTATTAGTTCTGAGTATTGAAAACGATGCTGGATACACGAAATACACATTAGTTTTCATGATCTTTTTCGGGTTATCCCTGATCGCAAAACCATTTAGGAAACTTCCCATTGCATTTGTAATTTCTTCAGTCATTGGATTGGCTCTATTCTATTTTGTATATACAGAATCAGATCAAGATGATGAGATATTCTCTGCTATACCACTTAAATGGTTAATAGCTGCAATTATTGGGATAATTTTATTAGTATTCATAATCTCATTTGTACAAGAACAGGCAATGGATATAATGTTATGGCTAATTGGTTGGGGTCCACTCGTTACAGCTTTTTCTGCAATTATAATTGTACAAGGCATTACACTCTGGGCTGAATTGCCTGATGAAGATGGGATATTAGGATACCTTCCTGGTTAATAATTTAATGTTGAAATCGTTAAATCTTGATAAAATGGATAATATTAAATAGAAGATATATTCATAAAATAATAAATATATTTATCATAAAATCTTTAGAATCCTTAAAGAGGTTTTTATACGTTGGATATTAATTATAAAATAAGAGGGAATGTTCGTCGTACCAGTTATGACGAGTAACGTAACGCTATTAGGAGTATCAACGTTTGAAAGGGTTCAATATTTACGATATGTTATTTTTATCTTATTTTTTAGTCGCTGGATACATTTTTTATGATCTTGCTTTCGTAGTTCTCACTTTATCCCTTTTTGGGATAAAAGTATTGGTCCGTAGCAATAAATCTCTCGATGAAATGTCGGGTTAAGGATTAATTCTTTAATTGTCATATTGGTTTATTATTCGAGCGATTGGATATGGTGGATCGGAGAATTCTTTGATTATGTTCAATGAAACAAATGTTCTGGATGATCCAATTCCTTTTATTTGTTTTAGATCTTTTGTAACAAACTCACCAAGATCTTCAATGTCTTTAGATCTTACTTTTACTAAAATATCATATTCACCTGCGATTAAATGAACTTCTTGAGTACGCGGAAGTTTCCCGATTTCCGTTGCAATGGTTTCTTGGTCTAGATTTGTTTCACTTTTTTCGAATATTAGCATTATAAATCCAACCAGAGGTAAGCCAATTGATTTCATATCTAAATTTATAGTATAATTTTTTATTATTCCTTTTTGTTCTAATTTTTTTATTCTAGCATGTATTGTACTGCTTTTGCTACCTAATCGCTCTTCTAAGGTTTTTAATGGTTGTTTACTATCCTCTTTTAATAATTTTAATATCTTAAAATCTGTTTCATCCAAGCCAGCCATTATTACTATATTTTACAGTAACATATATATGTAATTAAAAGATTTCCCGTAATTTCGAAAAAATCACGGAAGTTATTGTACAATTTCCAAATCTGAAGCGAAACTACATCAAAATAATATTAGATTTTCACCAATAATGTTTGCCAGATCATCACCTTGTTAGACAAGGTATTTTTTTTCAAAGTATGAAAGACTCTCTCGTATCTTTAATAAAATAAGGTATTGAAGAGCAATACAATCATTCTTCTTCTATTATTATATAATTTTCTGAATGCAGCAATACTCATAACTACTTTGTAGTTCTTCCCTTTATGAGTACCACAAATTGACGATCAAATCAAGATTACTTTAAGAGGTTACTTTTTAACTTATCTCAAAACAATGATGACAAAAAACAAAAATTAAAACTCCACAATTCTATTCACGAATTAATGGCTACTCTTGAAGATATCGTCTTTTTAATTATCACAGTTTTATTACTTGCGATCTTCCTATTCATCGGAGACAAACTGTTTGGCAACAGGAAAATTGAACTTTCAATAAGCTATTACCTTAATGCATTAGTGACAGCTATTGTAATCATCGCCTTAATTATCGGCATAAGTGCTGTAATTAGCGCAATAGATGTTCTTGGAATTGGACAAATTGTTCCCATTCTTGCATTCGTAGCTGCTTGTTACGCTATTAAAGGGATTTTAATGACTGGAGCAACATATGAAAGATCTGTTTGGGTTGGTGTAATCGCTTGGTTACTCGTATACGTTTGTAATTATATATCGAATGATATGTTTGGTACACGTGATCTCGTGGAATACATATCTTAGAATACATTTAATTGCTTAAAATATGAAAATGTTAAAAAAATCACATGTGATTGTTGATACATTATGTCCATAAGAAGAAGATTTACATCTATTTGGAGTAGTATTGCACTACTTATTTTCATTTCAGACCTCCTTTTTGATATAAGAATTTTCAGTTTTTCAGGATTTATGGTTGCAATTTTCATGTGGATAACTGGAGGTATTATAGCAACAATTCTATTTGGTCCCAAAGCCTCGAAAAAATCGAGACGAAAACCATACTCCCAACAAAAAAGCACTACACATTCTGGGATAAATAGATCAAAACAATATTGCATTGCATGTGGATCATCATTTAGTATTGATGCTCAATATTGCCCCGAATGTGGAACAACCTCATTGAATGCAACAAATAAATCAAATAATAAGAATTAGTAATCAGGAGTAATAAAAGTTACTTAATCTTCATGCAGCTGAAAGTATTATACACTTGATTTTCAAGACTATTGTGACTCTTTTTTATCATCAATATTTTGAAGTTTTAATATTCTATTGATTGATCGAATCAATGAATCTTGATCAATTGTATCTGGCATCTTGATCTTCTGAGGAAATAATGATATTGCAGTTGCTAACGAATCAATATTTCTGATAAGAGGAAATGGGAATTTAAATTCCAATTTATCTTGACTATATGACCCAATCCTGTCAAATCTAACTGGTGAATCTAAACTTGGTGAGTCATATAATGGAGAAGTGGCTAAATTCATAATAAAATCATTTTTATTTTCAGTGACAGCTAATTCCAAGAAAGTTTCTAGTCGGCTAACTGTATCAAGAAAACCAAATACAATCTCTTCATCTATCATTCCGGTGAGGGGTGAAGATACAACTTGAGTATTAATTTTTTTGTTAATCGAGATCTTGATATCATTTGTAATGAGTTTTAAATCATCTAAACTTAGAATTTCGTTGAAGGACCATTCTTGTGTTAATTCTTTAAACAAGACAGAGATCTCACCATGATACGCCCTTTCTGAGGAATTAGTAAGGTTCTTTGGCTGAAAATAGGTTGTAACAGTAGTATATTCCGTAAAATAGTACAAGTTAAGAAATGTCAAAAATGCTTTTTCGAATTGGTTAATCTCATAGTAACCTCTTGTCAATTGAGCTAAACAAGTTGTGACCACAGCTGTAAATATCATGGCAACATGGCTAGTTATATTAGGGAGATTCAAGAATAATTTCATCCATTCTCCAGTAAATGAAATCAATATTTCATAGGCTTCGAAATCAACCAATTCAGTCTCATTATAATAATTAGATAAATAATCAATAGAAGAAGTGATAAAATGAATAATATCTTTCTCAAAAGTTGTAGATTGAAAAATTGTTCCAGAATTCTCAATTTCAGTAAGAATCGTATTTAAAATTTCAGTAAAAGGGTATTGGTTAGACAATAACATGGTGTCAAGAACGTAAATTAATTGATATTTTTCCCCTTTTATCTGTTTTAAAAAATCTAATCCTATAGCCAGTTGTTTTTTGAATAATTCATCTTCTATACAACTTGCATCTAATAAAACCAATCTCTGGGTTGTTTTTATTATACAATATTTTATATTATACTTAAATGAATGATACAGATTAATACTATCTAAATATTCAATAAAATCGATCTCCGATTCACTAAGAGCTGGAAAATTGTAATTATCACGTAAATAGGAGAATATCAATTCCAAAATATACTCTGTTAATATTTTTGCCTGATCAAGTATTAATTCTCGATTTTCTCCCTCAGGTAGTTGTTTTGCAAAATAAATTAATATTTCATTCAGAGAAACTAATCCATTTATTATTATATCCATTATTAAGGGGTGGATATCATTATTGATTGTTAAACTATACCAATAGTCATGAATTAAATTTTCATCGTTAAAGAAATTTGGAATCAAGGTTGCGATTAAATTTCTTTGGGTGATGAAATCTAAATCCAAGGATTTTAACATTTGAAATGTAATTGTCGAGTAAAAAGCTTTTACAATATATCGATACCTATTTGTTTCATCCGGGGTCAATGTTTCGATTTCTTCCCATAAATCATCTAATAGGTCTGTAGCATCCAATAATTCGTTTTTACCCAAATTGATGTAACCACGATTAAATATAAATATAAAAAATGCTTTCTCATGAATTGGTAAGTCAGGAGAGTTAATTTCCTTGATAAACTGAATTGTTATTTCATCAACTAATTGTGTGTAATCTGTTCGAGTTTTCAATCCTCTTTTGAATACATTATAAGTTAGAATTTCATATAATAACCCTAATTCATACAGATTCCAAATATTTATCCTTTCTTTAATTCTTTTTTTCAAATTGAAATCATCGTGAATATAATCTTCAAATTCTAATAAAAAATGATCAATCAAAACAGCGATTTTTGAACCAATCTCCCAAGTAACAATATGGGCAAACACGTTCTTAATTTCTCTACTAAAAGTTAATTCAGGTACTTCTTCCAAGAATATATCAGTCCCGTGTACTACTATTTAATAATTTCACTACTTTTAATTTCTTTGAATTTAATCAGTAAAATATCAAAGATATATTCATATTAATCAACGATTGTACTCCAATAATTTTTTTATTACTTAGAAAAAAATTCATTATCTAACTGTCTATTGCATATCATCAAGTGACCACTCAGGAGCATGACCTTGAATAATTTGAATAGCTAAAGAGGCAGCTGTTATGATAGCCTCATTATCAGATCGATTAACAATTTTTGTTAAACTATTAATTGCAATAGAATCTTTCAACAATGCCAATCCTCTAATCGCTGCTATTCTCACTTTGTTATCAAAATCATCCAATGCAATTTTTAATAGTACTTGTAGCTTTGAATTATCACCGATCATAATGAGTGCCTGGATAGCAGATATTCTGACAATTTGATCAGAATCCTCATGAATTGTTTTTATCAATCGGTGAGATACTGGTGAGATATTTTCATGACTATAATCTCGTAATTTTATCACTGCACTTCTTCTTTTTTCAGGTATTTCAGAATCTAATTCTTTGAGTGCCTGATCGATTTTAGCAAATATTTCATCCATTAGAATCTCTAATTTCCTATCGAAAAATGCATTTATAACTTATTTGTTTGCAATATATTATTTTATTGAATCGCTTCTACAGATTTAATGAGCTATCAAGTATGTCAACCTTTATCTCTGCAACAATTTTTTTCAATTCAATTACGGTTTTTTTTATAATTTGGAGAAGTAATTTCTCATCCCTTGTCAAAATTTTATCATGAAAGGCAATTATTATACTATCTTTACCAATTTTATCAACAAAAAATGAAATGTTATCCTTTTCCACTTGGTCTATCTTCCCATCAGAAAAAATATTCCTTACATAATTTCTCAATTCTTGCAGATTTTGAATTGTTGTGTTTAGTAATTGTTCTTCATCCTGTGATAAACCACTATCAGCCATTGCAATTTTGAATAAGTCGTTTTTACACTTTAACGCTATCACATCAATCAAATTGCGTACCATGACTATTAGAATTACTTCATAAAATATTAAAAAATTTTGGATGGCTTAGCTAACTGGATTTCCCTTTTCA
>CAZRLL010000171.1:0-8045 GCA_964600735.1 uncultured archaeon | reverse complement strand
TAAAATATTTTTATTAAACTAAAAAATTATTTCAGAATAATAAATGTATGGAAAAGACACTGTGGGTCTGTAGTAAAAACCTTGATAGACCATAACAAATTCTTGAACTTGTCCTCAAACGAAAAAATATTAATTTAAATTCTTATTTGAGATTCAAAGCTGGTCAGTCTGTATTTGTAGCAATACCCAAGCTTACCATAAAGGATTAGTTGAAATTCGCCTTTGAATCTAACAATTTAAAAACTATATTCGAATTACCTAATAGTTATATTGAATATAACAGGAGAGAAAATAGGTCTCTCTAGTCAATCCTTGAAGAGACTTACAATAATCAATGCAGTATTATCAATTGTCGTTGCGATATTAGGATTGTTAAGTTATATTCCTGGTTTGAGAGTTCTCGGGAGTGTGAAAGAGGATTATATTCCAATGGCTCCCAGTACTGCCTTATCATTTATTATATTAGGAATCATAATCCTTAGGCTTCCAAATATCGAACAACAATCCCTTGGAAGAAAAATGGGATACTTCAGTGCATTGGTAGTTGCAATTTTTGGTCTATTAGAGGTTATTGGATCTTTAGTAGGAAAGGATCTAAATTATGAGCATAGAGTTGTTCCAAGTGATGAGATGCTGGGTTCGATTCCTGTTGGACGGATGGCTTACTCAACGGGAGCTGTCTTTTTCTTTGCTGGAATTGGGATTATAGGGTTGATTGCAACTAGATCAAGATATCAAAAAATTACTCGATTTGGCCACAAGACAGGGATCATAGCCAGTTTAATAATGTTTACCTCGCTGGTATTCATCCTTGCCTATGCCTATGGGACGCCATTAATGTACAATCAAGGATCAACAATCCCTATGGCAATTACCACTGCTTTAGGTTTTCTACTATTGGGACTATCGATTTTAGCTTCTTCAAATAAAGATTCAATCCCTTTAAGGTTTTTTACGAGATCAGACACCCCAACTCGATTACTTATAACTTTCTTTCCGATATGTATCCTAGCAGTTTTGCTTGGCAGTTTTGTGACCATAATTGCTCTACGGCTATCCAATGTTAATAGTGCTATTCTAGCAGCAACATTTGCAGTAATTATTGCTACACTCTCAATTATTGCTGTTAATTGGATTTCTGTATCTGTAGGTGAATCCATAGACCGTGCAGAAACAGAACGTAAGAGAGCAGAGGTAGAGTTGCAAAAAAGTCATGAACAATTATACCAATCACAAAAAATGGAGGCCATTGGTAGATTAGCTGGTGGAATTGCCCATGATTTTAATAATATGCTAACCAGTATTATTGGCTATAGTGAAATCATTGAAGATGGGTTACCTGATAATAATATATTGAGGGATTATTGTAGAGAAATAATAAAAGCTTCCAATCGCTCAGCTGGACTAATAAAGCAATTACTTTCATTTAGTAAAAAGCAAAATGTCAAACCGAGTATAATTGATATTAATTCTGTAATAATGGATATGAAATCAATGATCCGACTACTCATTGGCGAAAATATTACTCTAAAAGTTAATTTAAGAGAGAATATAAGTAACACTTTTATTGATTCATCACAGTTCGATCAAATTTTAATTAATTTAGTTGTCAATGCTAAAGAAGCTATGCCAAACGGAGGAAAATTAACAATTGATACCAAAAATATTACCAATTTAGATGAATATGATTTCTCGAATAACAATCTAATTTTACCTCTGGTTATGCTTTCAGTTACTGACACGGGAATAGGAATAACGGATGAAATTAAAGATAAGATTTTTGAGCCTTTTTTCACAACCAAAAAACAAAGTGTTGGTCTTGGATTAGCAACAATATATGGGATCATTGATCAAGCAAAGGCTCATATCCATGTAAAAAGTCAAATCGATAAGGGCACAAGTTTTCAAATTTTCTTCCCAGCGACAGAGGAAGTTATTTCAGACAGACAATCTGAATTACAGGATGAAATCAAGCTAGATCCTAAATCATTGTGTATAATGGTGATAGAAGATGATGCGATATTACTAAAATTAATCAAGACAATATTGATTGAAAGTGAATTTGATGTGTACGCCTTTGATAATCCATTGGCGGCACTAAAATTTTATCAGGACTCAAAAATTAAGTTTGATTTAATAATTAGTGATGTTATTTTACCAGATATGAATGGGGTAGAAATGCTGGAAAAGATGAAAAAAATAAGAACAATCCATCAGGTTCTGTTTATAACTGGATATACAGAAATTCCAATATACCAGGATATCCTTGAAAAATACAATCTACTAGAAAAACCGTTTACAAAAAATGAATTGTTATCTAACATTTTATCACTATTTGCACCCAAACATGTTGAAGAAGCGCGGTACCGAATCGATTGAATTTCTTGAACTCGTTTTACGATAGGTCTACTTTTACTTGATCACTTCTTCATGATATAACAATAATTAGTCCACAATTTCTCCAATATGCCCCAATATTGATTTTATTGCCTCTTTAGCTTCAATTAATTTTTTAATCCGAAACTATTCATTTTGCGAATGAACCGTTCATTCAAAGCTTTATAATCATGAAGGAGGAGATGTTAATCATAAAAATTTAATTATACCTGAGGTAATGAGATTTCTTAGACCGCAACCAAAGGAAAAAATTCTCGATGTAGCCTGTGGTGAGGGTACAATTGCCAGATAATTATCTAAAATTAGATGCAATGTGACCGGTGTAGATATTTCAAATATGCTGGATTATGCAATTAAAAGGGAAAAACAAAATCCTTTACATATTAATTGTATCAAAATCGATGCTCACGATATCGATAGAGAATTTGCGGTTGATTCATTTGATAAAATTTTCTGTAATATGGCCTTAATGGAAATTGATAACTATGTAGAATTGATTGGAAAGATCTCTAATTGTTTGAAATTAAATGGATTATTCGTATTTTCAATTACACATCCATGTTTCGCCTGGCCTGTAAGGAAAAAATTGTGTTTACCAAAAGATACCCAAAGAAATGAGGATAAAATAATGATTGTGGATAATTATTTTGATAAATTACCGACAACTATTGAAATTGATAATCTCCCCTCACGTCTTCTATATTTCCCCAGAACATTGAGTGATTATTTCAACACACTGATAATAAATCATTTACAAATTTTAGAGGTTTCAGAACCTAAACCAAGCAACGAATTGATGAAAAAATTTCCTCACGATTTTTTCCGGGATTATGATAGAATACCAACTTTTTTGGTTGTGAAAACAAGAAAAATCAAGTAGTTTCTATCGGCGATTTTTTTGTCATCTGAAAGTAAACCAGTAATGCAATTGAAATTATAAGTCCAACCTGGAATGCTGGATTTCTGAAAATATCACCGATAATTGACTGCTGTTCTGCACCAGATTTCTCTCCATCCGTCTGAGGTGTAGTTACTTCACCGGATAGATAGCTGTCAATAACTACCTGCATTTTAGAATATTCTGTATATCCTCTCCAGTTATATAGATAATTACCTTCTCGGTCAAATAATAACATCTGAGGAGTTGATTCTATATTAAATGTATTTTTAAATGCTTGATTTACATCCAGGCCGATATGCCATGCGGTTGGATATTCTTTTCCATATTCTGAAAGTGTATTTGCATTATCTGATGAATATATTGCCAAAGAGATCATAACCATCGAGGATCCATGAGAATTATACAATTCATTTAGTATAGGGTGTTCCTCTTGACACCAATGACATTCGGTCCACATAGCTTCAATAAATAAAAATGTACCCTGAAAATTGTTGAAACTTATAAGATCGCCATTAATTTTTTCGAATCCACCTTGAAGTTCATAGCCGTTTACATTGTTGATACTAAACAATATCAAGAAAATTAAAATTAGGGATTCTGATGCAATTAATCTATAGTGTCTCATATTAAAGTATTGACTCCAATAAAATTAAGTTACCAGATTATCGTAAAGATTGGTAATTATTAAGTATAATCGTATATGCAATTTATCTTATACCTTTTGCAAGAAAGTTTTTATTTTAAAATGAGATTAACAATAATTTAAAGTTGTATAATATGCAAATTGAATTGTACATTTTTTTTAACTAATGTCCAAAATCCTCTTTTAATTATTTTTGTGAGAGCAATATATCCCTCTTGCAAAACAACGTGATCAACCATTCAAGTTACGTGTCAAAACGCGTGATTTTATGGTTAAACACTTATCTAGAAATGATCTTGAAAGAGGTTTATCCAAACCAGGTAAACACTTATTTTATAGGATGGAAATGCCATTTCAAAAAACTCTAGATCAATTAGATGAACTCAAATTTAAGTTAGATCAGTCAGCAATCAGTAAAGAAGTTAAAATTAAAAATTTGATTCACCCAGATGATACATTAAACTTCATGTTTCTTTATAATGCAATATTTATCGCAGCCCCGGATCCTAGCAGAACGATCACATTAGAAGATGCTGAGAAATTTCCATCGGATCGGACGTTTATTGCTACTTTATGGCATTCATTTGCGGGATTTATTTATTTAACTGTCGAAAAAGACCCAATGGGCTCTGAAGAAATTGTTGGAGCAATTGCTGGAATAGGTGTATTACCTAAGAATCGAGGTAGAAAAATCGGATTAAAACTAATAAAACATGCAATCGAATACTTTAAGAACAAAAATATCGAAAAGTTAATTTGCGAAATCTATGAACGTAATCAAGCTTCTCTAAATTTATTTAAAGGAATGGGTATGGATATTGTCGGAGAGATGATATTAGAAGAAGAACAACCTAACAAGAGTAATTTTTGATTGGAGCATGGTTTATGAGTCGAATATCTAATATTGGTTGGAACTTCGATAAAAAGGGGATATCACTAAATGAGTTACATGCCGAATTTGAAGAAATTAGAATCAAACCTTTAATGATTACTAATCTTGATGAAAACCACATATTATCAATTATATACCATTGGAGAAATTATCTAAAAAAGCAACGTATGCTTGTCGACATTCCTGATAAAAGGATATTAGTGATTGGAGATATTCATGGTGATTTACTGCAGGTTCAAAAAGCCTTTCACTTGCTTGATACAGAAGAAGTGGATATTTTAGTCTTTGATGGCGATATTATTGATCGAGGAGCGGAAATGGTTGAATGTTTAATCACGATTATTGAACGGCAGTTAAATTATAAAAAAAATATTTACTATTTACGGGGAAATCATGAATTAAGATCAATTAACGCAATTTATGGATTTCGTGGTTATTGTACATCTTTATTTGGTAGTCGAACCTATCAATATTTTTCTGCTGCGTTCCATGAATTACCACTGGCCGCAAAAGTTGGAGATTGGGCATTTATCACTCATGGTGGTGTTCCTAGCGATGCAATATTTTTCCACTTGATGAGATTAGAATTAAAACCCAAAGAACCAGAATTCGGACCTTATTCACAACTAATTTGGAATGATCCTGATCAGAAATTATTGGAGTTTGGGAAATCAAATCGAGGTGAAAACTGTTACAGGTTTGGAAAAAGAGCATTTAGCAGATTTATGGAATTCCATGCCTTAGAATTGTTTGTTCGGGCTCATCAGGCTTTTGAAAAAGGTTACAGATGGTTTTTCAATAATCGATTATTAAGTATATTTTCTTCAAGAGCAGGGCCATATTCGCGTATCGATCCTCATTTTGCAATTTTAGATCGAGGTGAAGTCGAATTAATTCGAACTGATAATATCAAGATAAATGAAATATAGTGAATTTTGATTGGAAAATACTATACAACAATTTAATAGTATGTTATCAGCTAATTTATTTTCCACTAAATTAAAGTCAAAATAGTTAGTAATGAGTCGGACAGAGGAAAAAGAGCCGTGGAATCCTTTCTTTCCGTATAAACCAAGACCAATTCAAGTTTCCTTAATAAAGTACATCCAAAGATTTATTGCTAAAAAGAGTCACCTAGTATTAGAGGCTGCTAATGGTACTGGTAAAACAATTGCTGCTTTGGCTGCTGTGTTACCTTACGCCAGAAAAAATAAATTAAAAACTATTTACATGGCTCGTACCCATAGTCAAATGGATCGAGTCATAGAAGAATTGATTAAGATTTCAGAGAATATTCCAGTTAGTGGGATTGCATTAAGAGGGAGAGGAGCTTATTGCATCAATCCACTTGTTAAGAAGCATGCTAAATCAAATCGAGCTGTACAACTCATGTGTAACCAGTTAAAATTAGCAAAGAAATGTAATTTTTTCAATAACATGGAATCTGAAAAACGTGTTTCTCCAATTTTAAGGGAATTGACCAATACTCCAGCTACAGCGGAATATATTTTAGATGTGACAGAAGCAGCATCGATTTGTCCAGCAGAGACTGCTAGAAAAATGCTCTCTCGTGTTGAGGTAATTGCATGCTCATATCTTTACCTTTTTGATCCAGAGATTAGACCTAATTTTCTAGATAAAATTGATTGTGAAATGGAAAATCTTGTAGTTATAATCGATGAGGCTCATAATCTACCTGAAAATGTAAATTCTATCGCTTCAGATGAACTCTCATCATTTTCTTTTAATCGGGCAATCAGAGAAGCAAGAAATAATCGGAATTATGATTTTATCACATTTATGGAAGCATGTGTAGATTATTTATTCAAAGAAAATCAAAAGATGAAAGCAAATGAAGAGCGACCTATTGATCCTGCAATATTTCTTGAGAATATTGAATTAAGTTGCGAAATTGAGTCGGATGATGAATTTTTTGAAGAGATGATTGAGGTAGGGGAAAATATTAGATTCAAGCTTGCAAAACAAGGAAAAGAACCAAGGAGTTCATTAGGTAGGATCGGTGAATTTTTTTTTAATTGGTTCCAAAGCATCGGAAAAAAAGATTTTACGCATAGTGTTGAGAAAATAAAATTTAGTGATAGTAAAGATACATTTGTGAAATTAAACTTGTCCTCTCTTGATCCTTCTAAAGCAATTATTCCAGTATTAAAAAAAGTAAATGCGTCCATTTCAATGAGTGGTACAATAGGAGATCCTGATGCATACAAACTATTAACAGGTATTGATAAATTAAGTTCAAATTCAAATATTTTTCCTTCACCCTACTTAAAAACTAATATTTCAGCCTTGGTACTAAAGGAATTAACCACTCTCTACAATAAGCGTTCCCCAACAATGTGGACAAAGATTGTAGAAGCAATTGCAGCTTTGATTAGTGAAACTCCAGCAAATGTTGGAATTTTTACTCCAAGTTATGCAATTTTAAGAGAATTACTAAGAAATGGGCTGGAACAAGCGGTGGATAAACCCATTTACGAGGCCAAATTCAATATGTCTTCTCTTGAAAACGATAAGCTGGTCCAGAAATTTAAGCAAAGGGCAAATAAGGGTGGAGCAGTACTTTGTTCAGTCCTTGGGGGTAGAAGTTCGGAGGGGGCTGATTTCCCTGGAGAGTTAATGCAAAGTGTCGTTGTTGTAGGTATTCCCTATGCACCCCCAAATTGCAGAATAGATGCTCAAATTAAATATTTAGATAATAAATTTCCTGGAAAGGGTAGACTATTAGCATATCAGATTCCAGCAATTAATAGAGCATCACAAGCAGCTGGAAGACCAGTTCGAGGATTAGATGATCGTGCTTTTATCCTATTATTAGATTATCGTTTTGCTGCACCTCACGTTAAAAATTTCTTACCAGAATGGATCCGTTCCTCAATTGAATTAGTGGAGAACTCCACAGATATAATTTCTCTAAAAGCAAGACAATTTTTTGAGTCTAATAACTAAATATTAAAAATGAATATTGAATGTTCAAGCCTGATACTAATCTAATTCAATTTGATCGTAAATCGCATTTATTATTTTGACTATTTTTATATTAGAATTTTTTAAATTGATATTAGATCTGTAAAATTAAACAACCGTTCATTCAAAGCTTTATAAAGGCATCTTAAATCCACTAATAACGCGCCATATTGCTTCTAAGCTTGTTTTCTATTGATATTGTAATTGGAAGGGGGTAAATAAGTACT
>CAZRLL010000170.1:0-8082 GCA_964600735.1 uncultured archaeon | reverse complement strand
TTCTTGTTTTACAACACATACATCCTGATGAGGATGGAGAATGTGAACATATTTGTTCATTAGACTTTTTGAGCCTTCGAATACCCTTCCAACAAGCGAATACCCATATTTTACAGGAAAAGAAAATGATCCCTCAAAATATGGACATTTCATACTTGTGTGCAGCTCTGAGGGGATTTTCCCCCTATACACAAGTAATTCAGTTCCGGAACTAATTGAAGTATGATGAGTTTCTATTTTGCATTCTCCATTTTCCAAATCAGGTATTTTTCTTGTAACAATTTCTGCATCTTTTTTACCGTTAAACCATAAAGCCCTTGAATTTTTCATCAATCCATCTCTTTAACTATTGATCTATGTTTATCATTTGATTGGATAGATTAACAATTTTTTCTTGAACCAATACATATAAGTATGATTTATTTATTCATAATCCATGAATTATTCAGAATTAAATTCGATACAAAAAGGGGTTGTTGGGCTGACACTCGTGACTGCGCTAATCCATCTTGTATTAGGCCTTGGATCTTCAGATATCTTATTTTTTCTGCTTATCTTCAATTTCGTAGGTTACGTTGGATTACTAATGGCATTATACTTTCTTTCCCGATTTGAAAACAACCGAGAACAGGTTAGAATAGGATTAATAGCTTATACTGCAATAACAATAATAGCATATTTTGTTTGGTATTTTCCAGATCTCATAGACCCACTAGGATTAGCAACTAAATTAATTGAAGTTGTGTTAATTGTACTATTGATAAAAGATAAAGATGTTAGTGCAAAATAAATAGAATATGAGAAAGAATTTTGATCTAGATTGAATTATTTTGCTTAATCCAAAATCGCTTAATAGGAGTAAAATTAACAGAACTTAGTTACTTATTCATGAGAAAACGATCGTGGTTCATTAATGCAGCAATAAGTTTTGATGGCAAAATTTCTGAAAAAAATAAAAAAGTAGAACTTTCATCTAAAGAAGATTGGCAAGTCGTTCATCAATTAAGGAACATATCTGCAGCGATTGTTGTTGGTTCAAATACTATATTAATCGATAATCCCAAATTATTAACAAAAAAAGAATTTTTCCCAAATGGCACTCAAATAAACTACCCAGTACGAATTATTCTTGATAGAAGAGGTAGATGTAAAACAAACGCTATGGTTTTTCAGAATCAAGATTTAGCCTCGACCATTTGGGTCACTAACTCAAATGCAAATGTAAAGGGTATAACTAAAATATCAGGTGAAAGTATTCATGATATCGTATCTGAAGTGAATAAGTATCTGGATAAAATTAATCGTCAGGGTAATGTAATGATTGAGGGCGGGTCTAAAGTCATTACCAGCTTTATCAAATCTAAATTAGTTGATAAAATCAGATTATATAGAAGTCCAAAAGTGTTAGTAGACGGGTTACCACTGTTTGGAGATAATATTGAGAATCCATTGATTTTAAAGAAAGTTAGGAAATTAGGCGTCGGGATAGAAGAAATTTATGAGATCTAGATATTGTGTTACTGTTGGTCCATAAAGATGCGTAGTTTCAAATGATAATCATGTGCCCAACTTCCTAATGTCGGATCTAATAGACAATCCGTGATTGGAAATAATCAATCGATTTCGGTATATTAATGAATTACAGAAATTTAATTAACACAAAAGTGTATAAACAAAAATGATCATTCAAATATAATCTGTTAATTTTCATTTTGGTCTTCACATTGCAATCAGTATCTAATATCCAAATGTCGATTAAAAAAGAATTATCAGATATTCTGTCAGGAGAAATCTATACCGATGAAATTTCTAGAATACTTTGGTCCACGGATGCTTCAATGTATCAAGTGATCCCTGTTGCAGTAATTACACCTAAAACAGAAGAGGATGTGATAACAGTTGTAAAATACTGTTCAGAAAATGGAATTCCGATTCATCCTCGTGGTGGTGGAGCTGGATTAATTGGGGCATGTATTGGAGAAGGAGTGGTTCTAGATTTCAGTACTAATATGAATAAAATGCTAGAAATAAATCAGCAAGAAGGCTGGTTTAAGGTTCAACCTGGTAGAAAATTAGTACTTATACAGAAAGAATTAGCTGGATATGGATTGATGCTACCCCCTGATCCAGCATCAGCAGAATACTGTGTAATTGGTGGCAATATCGGAACTAATGCTGGGGGTTCGCACTCAGTCAAGTATGGTTTGATGGCAGATTATACAATGAGTTTAAAGGTAGTTTTATCTAATGGGGAGGTTATTAATACAAAACCGTATAGAATAGACGATCCTGATTATCTAGATTTGAAGCAAAAGAGTACATTAGAAGTAAAAATATACCGAGAAATTGAGAAATTATACCTTGATAACAAAGAGTTAATCGATAAAAGCTATCCAAATGTGAAATACAATATTGCTGGGTATGAGTTGAGAGATATTATTAAAGATGGAATTATAGATTTGACCAGACTATTTGTAGGTAGTGAGGGTACTCTCGGAGTTATTCTTGAGATTAAAATGAGAATTATCCCTAAACCAAAAAATACAGTTCTGATATCTGCTTACTTCCATGATGCAATCAAAATGGGAAGGGCGACCCATGAAGCAGAAAAGGAAGGTGCATCAGCGATTGAATTGATGGATTATAGATTAATTGATATCTTGAAGGATCGAAATTTAGAATTGAAGAAAGATATACCTGAAGAAATGCAATACTGGTTAGGAATAGAATATGACGGTGATAATTTGGATGAAATATTACAGAAAGCCAATGAAGTAAATGATAAAATCACCAAAACTCAAAATCTTGCATTTTACACTGAAATTGCTTCATCAACAGAGCAAATCGAAGATTACTGGTATGTGCGTAAGCTAGCATTACCATTTCTTGGTCAGATAAATGATAACGGTAGGAAAATCGTGCCTGTAATAGAGGATGCTGCCGTTCCTCCTGATAAACTTGCTGATTATTTGGAGGAAGTAATTAGTGTAATGCAAAAATATGAGGTTCCCTTTGCCATGTATGGACATGCTGGTAAGGGTTTAGTACATATCCGACCTCTGATTAATCTACAGGCAAAAGATAGTATCGAAGCCATGGTCAAAATTGCTCAAGCTTCATTTAACAAAGCCAAAGCATTGAATGGCACAATGTCAGGGGAACATGGAGATGGTCGGGTTCGCAGTCCATTCATTCGTGATCTTTACGGAGAAGAAATGTATACTCTGCTGGTCCAAATAAAGAATTTTTTCGATCCGAAAAACATATTTAATCCTGGAATAAAAATTACTGATGCACAAATAACTGATAATTTACGTTATGATGAGAATTATAAGTATGTTGAAGAATTTGACAAGCAATTATTAATTCATTTCCAAGAAACTGAGTGGCAAGAGGAGATTGAGATGTGCAATGGTTGTAGCAGATGCACAACCCTGATAAATACAGTAAGTATGTGCCCAATATACAAAACAAATCGCAAAGAAACAGCTTCGCCCAAATCCAAAGCAAATGCGTTGAGATCAGTAATATCTGGGAGAGTTGAAAGAGAAGTAGCCTTGCAATCTCCAGTAATGAAAGAATTAATTTTTAATTGTGTTAGTTGTCAATCATGTATTATCGATTGTCCGGCTGCTGTAAATATCCCAAAGATAGCATTGGAATTCAAAGCTGAAATCGTTGATAAACAAGGTCAACCATTTAATGAATATCTACTTGGATCGTTCAATGTTTTAGGAAGAGTATTAGGGCCGATATCATTTATTTCTAATTTGATATTGAACACAAGGTTTTCAAGATGGATGGGTGAAAAAACTATCAAGATCACTCGACATCGTGAAATGCCTAAATACTCTAGAAAATCGTTCAAAGCTTGGTTTAGTAAAAATTATAATTATCGATTTTCATCAACTGAAAATAAACTAAAACTAAAAATTGTCTATTTCACAGGTTGTAGTGCAAATTATGTGAACCCAAGCATAGGAAAATCCCTAGTTGACGTATTAAAGGCAAATAATATTGAGATGATAGTTCCTGACCAAAAATGCTGTGGACTTCCCATGTATGCTTATGGAAATGTAAAACGAGCTAAGAAATATATACAATATTCTATAGATCAAATTCTTCCATATGTGAAACGGGGTTATGATATATTAGTCACCTGTTCATCTTGTGGCTTATCTCTGAAACAGGAATGGCATGATTTACTAGGGACAAGTGAAACTTTAGACATCGCAAATGCAACTTATCATTTCAGTGAATATTTGCTAAAATTAAGAGAAGAGGGGCTCTTGAATGAGGATTTTGGCAATGTAGACATGTCATTAGGCTATCATACACCTTGTCATTTGCGAGTTCAGAAGAATGCAAGATTTGCAACTTCTGAACTGATACAATTAATTCCTGGGATTGATTTTACCCAAATAAATCAAGGATGTTGTGGGATTTGTGGTTCTTGGGGCTATCAAAAAGATAATTACAAAAATTCCATGAAAATTAGCGAAGATTTGCTAAAAGAGTTAAACTCAGAACGAATTGAAATGGGCGTGACCGATTGTCCAACCTGTAAATTGCAAATGGAACACGGATCAGATAAAGAAACATCTCATCCGATCGAAATTCTAGCTAAGAGTTACAAAAATGCCAATTAAAATGATATCAAACATGGATTGCTGAACAGGTAGGATTGTATGTAAATATACAATTGTGATCATGATCCACAACTCTACCGAAATTCAAGAAAGTGATATGAGATGCTCAACAAGTTCATCAGGAGCTGAATCGAATGGAGAGTGACTTGTGTTCATTGAAATAACTTTTCGGCAGGGTAGTGCTGTATACATTTCTTTTTGCAAAAATGGGGTGATTGCTTTATCAAGAAGGCATTCAATATAGATTCGAGGGATGCGTCCAAAGTTTTCTATGGTTGTACTAGTCGGGGTTACAAAAGGGTTCAAAGGTTCAACTACTAACATTGCTTTAGCTCTTTCAAAATCTTCGTCAGAACAGTCTCCATAGAACATATTTTTGACTGGTGCATCTTTTTTTATTTCGAGGAATCCTTCTTCTTGATTTGCATATGCATTAGGCCACACTAGACCTTGTTTATCTATCTTGGTTACATCCCAGATGGATTGACCATTTTGGAGCAAATAACCTGAGATATATACCAAAGCTTTGAGGTTGTCAGAACATTTTTCAGCTGCATGTGTAACTGTAATCCCTCCCATACTGTGACCTACCAAAATGACTTCCTCGTCTTGAAAATTGATAATATTGCAAACTTTTTTTACATAAGAATCCAATGTAATTTCTTTGAGAGGAGTTGTGTCCCCCGCACGTCCAGGTAAATCCAACACTATTGCTTTGTGTCCAGCCTGTTTGAGCAGAGTAACAACTTTATCCCAACACCATCCACCATTCCATGCACCATGAATTAAGACATAAGTACTCATAAAATATCAAACTCTGAATATCGGATCGATTAATCAATCATAAAACTTCCGTTGAAAAAGCATCAAACTTATCTATCGAGGATAATTATTTAACTAATATATAAGTGCGGATTATGAGCATAATACGAATTTCGCAGAATTTGATAGTTTGGGGCGTTTTGAATATCAGTTCTAGAATTTATGTTTGAGATGGATTTAAAAGAATTTTCAAAATTAGTTGCGACCGTTATATCATTGGTAATATGTCTAAAGAGTTAATTGAATTACAATTGGTCAATAAATGCAATAACATAGACATTATAAGATAAAATTATTATTCAGATGAAGTGTTTGTTTTTTAGGGAAGCACTCTGAAAAAATCGGAAAAAATCAAGGTAGCTGGTAGCTCACTTACCAAAAAATTGAATGAAACATCAGAATCATTTGTAACACGAATCTTAGTTGAAATTGAGAAATGGAAGGGTCTAGTTCAATTGGCAGTTTTTCCAGAATATTGCTGGGGGTTGACCCCGGCAGATCTTGTCCTTGAACAAGTAGAAATAATTTCAAAAAATATTCCGAATGATCTAATATTAGTTATCGGAAGTTCCGGTTTCGAGCTTAATAGAAAAATAACTAATAATGCCATTATTGTAAAGAAGAATAAAGAGGTACAATTCGTTCCAAAAACACACACTTTGCTTGGTGAGCAAAAACGGTCCAATGTGGTAAGTGGAGTAAATCCGGGCGTTATAAAAATTTCTGGGCTTAATATTGGAGTTCTTATTTGTGCAGACCTCTGGGATGCAGATTTAGTTAAAAAATTGGTGAAAAATCAAAATGCAGATATCCTTGCAATTCCAGCTTTTACAACTGTACCAAGAGGATATTCGTTATACTCGCGTCGACAATGGTTATCTCTTAGTTTGACAAGAAGCAGAGAGTTTACAATTCCCATAATTATTGCAGATCATGGAGAAAATGGAATTGATTATGACGTGGGTAAAGCAACCAATATCGCAGATCCATCAAAAAAGGACCCCAAAATGTCTAAAACTATGGATTTCTTAGAGTTTCCAGTTGGAGATTCGGTCATTCATACACTTAATTTCAAATTGATAAAACAATATCGGGATTATAGAATTTCTACTGGATTATTTAACGATAGTTCATCAAAATAGTTTATACTCAAAAATAATCATCTAAGGAATGTTGACCTTCAGAAGTCTTTTCTTCTGTATCTTCATTATTACTTACTTGTTCATTTTCCTTTGTAGATACATCTTCTGAAGCAGTGCTGATGACAAATGGGTCCACATCAAATGGATCTTGTATTTTTGCAATTTCATATCCTTGTTCAAGTCTTATCACACCAACCTTCATTCGAGCTTCCTCTATTTCTTCAGTTAATGGTGAATTTGGTTGTATCTTTTGCAAAGCGTCAATCTGATCATTATCGAGATTTAACCAAGCAGCAATTTCAGCACCTTGTTTACCTAATAGAATTTTACTAAATAAATCGAATTCTTTGAATATAAACCGATTCTTTGATATATGAAGCTGGGGTGCAACGTCTGGTGCAATTTTTATTGCCCTAGCGAGTTTCCTCTTGGCAATACCCCTTACCATAAACGCAGATGGATATTTAGAAATATTACGAATTTTTGTGTGATAAGATGCATCTCGAGATAAAGATACTCCTGGTCCAATATAAGTGAAAAAATGCTTAAGCATTGACCAATCTTGAGTTTTCATTATTCTGGTATAAGTCAAATCGGCAAGTGCAAGTTGATTATATGCTAATGCGAGTTCTTTGGAAGTTCTACATTGTTTGGAAGTTTCATCGACCAGATGTAGTAACAACCGATAATAATCACTTGGGGCATTATTCATCACACTACGGGCTTCCTGATAGGTTTTTGATTGAAATAGCTGATTGAATAATTCGGATAAAACCATCATCTTATCTCTCTTTTCTAGCATAACTTGTGAAGAACCTTGATTATGTGATTCTAATTCATTAATTGCTGCTCTGATATCACCAGCGGCATTTTCTGCTATCTCTTCAATAATATCATCGTCAATTGATATTTTTTCTTTTTCAATAATGGTTGATAAAAGGTCAAATATTTCGAATTCATCAAGTCTAAAAAATTCAAAAACTCGTAATTCTCTTCTTAATCGTTCCACTTTATCAGATTCGGGATCATTCGCAGTACATATTACGGGATAAAACGATTTTTTCAGGATTTTAATGAATTCAGGTAAGCCACCTCGGTCTTTCTGACCAGAAAGTCCGTCTATTTCATCCATTAGAATTAAGCGTCCTTTAGTTCCTTCATCGTCTTCAAGGGACCGAAATTCTGCTATAACTCCCAGTTTTTCTCGCAGAGAGGATTTTGCCCTGGTATCTGATGCATTTAATTCAGATACTGAAAATCCAAGTTCATTGGCAATTGCGTAAGTTGATGAGGTTTTTCCACATCCTGCTGGACCTAATAATAAAACCCCTGTTTTGGATTTCCCAAATTTCCATTTCTTTAAAAAGACGTAAAGCCCATTAATAGCGATTTCATTACCAACGAGGTCTTTGCGAGATATTGGCCTATACTTTTCTACCCAAGGAAGTGACAAAGTACTCATAATACGA
>CAZRLL010000169.1:0-8091 GCA_964600735.1 uncultured archaeon | reverse complement strand
AAGGATGCAACCCTTTCACGGTTGTGACCCGGGTTCGAATCCCGGCAGGGGCGTTATGATTCGAACAAGTTCGATACCCAAGGAGGGCACGAGAACCTCTTCGAGGATCCCGGCAGGGGCGTTTGAAATCAGGAAGGGGCATAAAATTGGTGGAAGTTCGAATCCGCGTTGGGATTTGAAGGTAAGAAATAAAAAGTTTGAAGTTTTAGTTAAAATAAGAAAAATGAAGACAAAGATAAACTCAATAAGTAGAACGGAAAAACAAACTATTTTAATTTTTGAGCTGGATGAAAATATTATTAAAAATATTGAAAAATCATTCCAAAAATTAAAACCTGATTTTAAGTTACTAAATTATAAAAAAATGTATGGAAAAAAGATAGTTAGAGATTCTTGGGAATTAATAAAAAAAGATGAGAATTTTAACTTTTCACTTATTAAAAAAAGAAATATAGTTAAGTTAAGAATTAAAGAAAAGCCTAATTACATAAATAAACTCTTAAAAGAATTATATGAATACACTGAGTTTTCTGAGCTATCTCCAAGAGCAAAATTAAGGTTTCAAAAATTGGAGGAAAAAAGTAAGAAATAACTTGAAAAGAGCAAATACTTTTCTAAGGGATAACTAAATTTCAAATCCGTGTTGGGGATTTGAAAAAAGAAGATGACAAAAGAAATAAAAGAAATCTACTCTAAGAATGTAAAAAAAGAATGGAAAAGATTAGTTAAAAGTCCTTTTCATAAGTTGGAGTTTGATACAACTTTACATTATCTAAAAAAATATCTTCCAAAAAAAGGATTAATTCTGGATGCAGGAGGAGGTCCTGGGAGATACACTATTGAACTTGCTAGAATGGGATATGATGTAGTTTTATTTGATATAACCTTAAAAAATCTTAAGTTTGCAAAAAGCAAAATTAAAAAATCAAAAGTCCAAAATAAAATAAAAGGAATTGTTGAAGGCTCAATTACTAACTTATCCAGATTTAAGAATAATACTTTTGATGCTGTGGTTTGTCTTGGTAGTCCTTTGTCCCACCTTAAGATTAAGCAAAGAAAAAAAGCAATTTTAGAATTAATAAGAGTGGCAAAGAAAAATGCCCCAATTTTTGTTTCAATAATGGGTAAATTTGGATACTTAATGAGATCAGTTGAGAAATGGCCAAATGAAATTAAAAATAATAAAAGATATACAAGTATTGCCTTTAAAGGAGATGATTTTTATTGGGGTGAGAAAGGATATTTTCATTATTTTACACTAGAAGAACTTGAAAAATTTTTCCCTAATAAAATAAAAACTTTAGAAAAAATAGGATTAGATGGACTTGGAAGTATTTCTGAAAAAGATATAAATAAACTATCTAAAGATCCTCTTGCTTGGAAGAATTGGATAAAAGTTCATTATAGACTTTGTACTCATCCTACAATAGTTGATATAAGCCCCCACATTATGATCGTTGGAAGAAAAAAATAATCATATTCAAAAATTGGAGGAAAATTAAGAAATAGTTATGCCCTGTTCGGTTGCTCGATGTTCGGCAGGGGCGTTTAAAACTCTAACGAGTTTCAATTCCTAACGTCCACCCAAGCGTGGTTGGCTGAGGGCGTTTATTTTAAAAGTAATGTTCTCTTTGAAAATATATGGCGTATTTTAGATATCTAGCAATTTATTCAATATTATTTTCAATTATTTTTGTAACCCCTTATTTAACTCTAACTGGTTTTGATACTATTGGATTTGATTCTGGAGGGGACGGAGAATTGATTGTTAGTTCAGATCCTTATGGAATTATACCTACAATAGAGCTTGATGTTTCTCCACCTCCAGATCTTACACCGGGAGGGGGAAGCTCTGTTTCTAGGGGATTTTCAGTGGAACCTTTAAATTTTAATTTAAATCTTTTAGTAAATACTAATATTGAAAAATTCATAAAGGTAACAAATTTGGATTCCCAAAAAAGTTTGCCTGTAAGTCAAGAAGGATTGGATGGATTAATTATTCTTGAATCAGATTCTTTAAGCTTGGGAACGTTTGAATCAAAAAATTTTAGTGTTATTTTTGTTGCCCCAAGTCAATCTGGAACTTTTATCGGAAAAATAAAAATAGGGGATGTTGAAATATTGATTTCCATGAATGTAAAAGAAAAATTGTTGTTGTTTGATTCAAATATTGTTGTTCTTAACAGAGATTATATTGTAAAGCAAGGAAGCGAATTGAAAACAGAAGTTACTTTAATTCCTATGGGCGATAAAGACAGATTAGATGTTACATTGAATTATGTCATTAAGGATTTCGGCGGAAAAACGTTTTTAACAAAAAGTGAAACTCTTTTGATAGAAGATAGAAAAACTTTCAAATTGAATTTTGATACTGGTTTACTTCCGATTGGAGATTATGTAATTGGTTTGGAGTTAGTATATCCAAATGGGGTCGCAACTTCGACTGCTAGTTTCAAGGTTGTTGAAAAAATCTCTTTTGGATTTGGGGCCCTCCTTTATTATTTAATTATGGCGGCTTTGATATGTGGTATTCTGATAATTGGTTTGCTTTTACAAGATGTAACGAGGGAGAAAGAAAATAATTTTAATACTTATCCGATGCATTGAAAAGTTTTATAAACTATAGAATAACTATAGTTCTATGGTAACCACAATACAACTTAATGAAAATGTAAAAAGGGAACTTGATAGATTAAAATCTGCAAAAGAAACTTATGAACAAGTTATATTAGGATTAATGAAAACGGCTGAAGAATCCAAAAGAAAACAAGAGGAATTACTAATTGAAGGTTATAAGGAAATGGCGGAAGAAAGTCTAAAAATAGCGAAGGAATGGGAAGGAACTTTGATGGATGGATTAGATAAGAATGAAAAATGGAAATACTAAAAAGAGGATATATAATCATAGCTAATTTAGAACCAGTTGTGGGTTCTGAACAAGGAGGAACTAGGCCTGTTCTAGTAATTCAAAATGATCAAGGGAATAAATATTCTCCGACAACTATAATCGCTCCAATAACATCAAATAAGATATCTAAGGAATTTCCAACAAATGTTTTTATTGGCAAGAACGATTCTAATTTAGACAAAGATTCTACGGTATTGTTAAATCAGATTAAAACTATTGATAAAAGAAGGATTGTAAAAAAATTGGGATTTCTTGATGAATTTTCAATGCAAATTTAAGAGGTGTTTGTTTTTAATCTTGGGGATATTTTTTTCTATTAGTTTTATTTCTGCGGCAGCAGACGATTCTTTACATTTTACAATTCAGACCAGAGATTCTGGAGGAAGTATTGAAGCGGGGACATTTGAATTCGAGTTTAATATTTCAACAACTTCTAATTGTGATAATATTCTTTTTACAAATACTACAAACTTAACAACGGATTCTAGAGGGATTATAAGTTATTATCTTGACGATGTAAATTTAAATTTCACAGATCAATATTATTTATGTTATTATCGGGATGGAACTTGGAAAAGTACCGCAAAGATGGCAAGAGTTCCTTACTCTTTTAATTCAAAATATCTTGGGGGACATGATGAAAATTTCTTTATGCCTTTGAATAATTCAGTTTTTGGACAATTTGATTTTAATGGGGATTGGCAATCTGGAGGAGTAAGTATTATTGATGGGAATCTTTATGTTAATGATACTATTTTTACTGTTAATCTTACTAAATTGGATGTTAGCAATTTAAATGTAAATGGTTCATTGTTGCCTCAGACTGAATTTGGTAATACTTTTGACCTCGGTTCAACTATTTTAAAATGGAGAGATTTGTGGCTTGGAAGAAATGCAAATATTGGAGGAACTTTACTTGCGAATGTAATCCAGTCGTTTGATTGGAGTAATGTTTCGATTAATGGAAATCAAGTTGTAGATGATGGAACTTATTTATTAACTTCAAATTGGAATGCTACAAATAGTTCTTATAGGACTTTAGATAATAATTCTTTTTTAGGTGGGAATGTTGGAATTGGAACAAAGAGTCCACAAAACACTTTGAATGTTGTTGGAGATATAAATGTTACTGGAAGTTCTTATCTTGGAACTACTGGTACTTATTTTGATAATTCAGGAAATCTTGTTTGTACTGATTGTATTGGTGATAGTGATGTATCTAATACTTTAACTGCTAGTTCTGTTCCGTGGAGTGGAGTGACTAGTAAGCCAACGTTAAGTTGTTTGTATAGAACGCCTACCGATTGGACTACTGGGAATACTAAATGTGCAGCGTATGGTGAAGCTTGTGTTGGTATGCATAATAATGCTGGTTTTGCAAAAAGATGTGACCTTTCATATAATTGGGCTTCTCTTGGGTGGGTTGCAAGATGTTGCAAGATATAATGCAAATATTTGGATGTAAGACTATGATGATGCCCTATATTTTGACCCAAATTTTAATTTAGCTAAGAGTAATTTGGAAAGATTAAGATAATTTTTTGTTATTTAATGAAAAGGAAGTGTCTTCCCATTCAAAATATGCTAAGTAGAGAATAAAACAAAAACATTTTTAAATTAATTTGAATTTTTTATGTTATGGAATTTGGAACCTTTTTAATGTGGTCAATAATAATTGGCGCAATAGGATTGGGAATTACATTCGGAATTATAAAATTATTGGGCAAAGTTTTTGGTTGGTCTGGGAAATAAATTTACTAAACATAAGACTTATATAGTGGCTATAATTGCTATATAACATGAAAACTACAATACAAGTAGACAGGAATACGCTTGAAAGACTAAAAGCGTTAAAACAATTTGAGAGACAGTCTTATAATGAATTGCTAGATAATCTCATTGAAAATGTTGAAGAAGAAACACTCGGTGAAGAAGAAATAAAAGAAATTAAAATTGCGCTAGAGAATGTAAAAAAAGGAAAAACATATCCTATTGAAGATGTGGCTAAGGAGTTTGGTATAAAACTTAGGTAAAATGTATTCGATTAGAATAGAGGAAAATGCCGAAAAATTTCTAAGAAAATTGCAAAAAAAAGATAAAGAAATAATCTTAAATAAAATTTATTCTATCAGACAAAATCCTTTTAGATTTCTCAAGAGACTCCAAGGAGAAAAACTTTGGAGATTAAGGATCGGAGAGTATAGGGCAATAATTGATGTTGTTATTTCTGGGAATAAAATAATAGTCTTAAGGATAGGATACAGAAAAAATATTTATGATTAGTAAAATGACTTTTTAAGCAAAGTTTTTGGTTGGTCAAATAAGTAATTTTTAAACTGTGATTTCTTTAATGAATTATGGCAAATAGATTTGGTTCTGCAAAAAAGACTAGGGGAAAAAGTCCAAGTACGCATAGACATAAGTCTTATGTTCCATCAATGATTGATAATATTTTGGAAAAAGCAGATATTATTCTTGAGATTTTGGATTCTAGGTTTATAGAAAAAACAAGAAATCTGGATGTTGAAAATAAAGCAAAGAAACTTGGAAAAATTATTATTTATGTTTTGAATAAATCTGATTTAGTTGATATTAATAAATTGAAAAAAGAAGTCGAATTGGAAGAATTGAAACCATATGTATTTTTTTCGTCAAAGGAACGGAAAGGATCTAGGGATTTAAAGAAATTGTTAAAGATGTCTGCAAAAAGATTGAATTTAGATGAGGTTAGTATTGGAATTATTGGTTATCCTAATGTTGGAAAGAGCTCATTAATCAATTTTTTAACTGGAAGATCTTCTGCAAGAACTTCTCCTGAAGCAGGTTATACTAAAGGAATCCAAAAAATTAAACTTTCAAAAGGATTCTATTTAATTGATACACCTGGAATAATTCCTCCTCTTGAAAAAGCTTCAATTAATCAGGAACATTTAGTTAAGCATTCACAAATTGGCGCAATTACTTGGGACAAAACAAAAAACCCAGATTTAGTTGTTTCCAAATTGATGGAAGAATATCCAGATATTTTAGAAAAACATTACAAAATTCAAGCAAAAGGAGATTCTGAAATTTTGATTGAAAAACTTGGTAAAAAGTTGAATTATCTTAAGAAAGGGAATTTTGTCGATGAAGAAAGAGTTGCTAAAAAAATCTTGAAGGATTGGCAAGAAGGTAAAATAAATCCTCAATCATAATTCTTTTAAAAGCTGTTTTTATAGATTTTTATGGGTAAGTTATTGAAAAGTTTAGTTTTAGCGAGTTCAATTTTTGTAACGTCACCTTTGATTGCATCTGAGTCAGACAGCAATTTAAGAATTAATCCAAGTATTTCTTACCGAGAAAACATACGTTTTTTTGAAGGTGCTCTTGAAGATTATAATCCTTTAAGATTTAGATTAGGTTTTGAATTCGATGATAGTGATGCTTTTTGGTTTTTTAATAAATATACTTTAACTCCTTTTTTTGGTAAAATTCAAGGTGATTATGATGTTGGTTTTGACTATGGGCTGAAAAGAATATTTAGGGAAGATAGCAAAATTAGACCATTTATTCATTCTTCTATGGGAATAATTTACTTTGATAAGGAATTGGAAGAGCATAAAGAAAAATGGAATTTTCATCTTAATCTTGAAGCCGGAATGGAGATTGAATTGGGAGAATTTGATTTGACAACAACTTTTGGACTTGAGCATTCTTCTATGGGTAAAAAGCTTAAGAATAACATAATACATCGTACAACTAGGGGAGATAATGATGGAAATCCTGGAATTGATTCAATGTATGTTTCTTTGGGGGTTATTTATCGTTTTGATTAAGAATCAGAAATAATTTTTTATTTTTTTATTTTTGTTAAAACAAAAAAAATATAAATGATCTTATCTAAACATTTATAAATTAAAAAGAGAGGAATTTGACATGACAAATGGAGAAGAAATTCAAAAAGACGAAATTCCAATTGAACACCCTACGGAATCTGGAAAAGTTTCCACAGCTGGAGAATCCACTAGTGAGGAAATTACTTATGAAAAAATAAAACAAATCTCTGAGGAATATATTCGGGAACTTAAAGGAATTTCTGGAATAAGAATAATCTTTGCGAAACAAGTAAATGCTCATTGGAAAGTCGTTGTTCGTTATGATACATCAGAAAATCCAGATATTTTATCAATGCTAATGATTGATAAAAAAGAAAAAAAAGTGGATTATTTTAGAGAAGGCATAACTAGTTTCTAATGGGGAGAATCTTTAGAAGAGTTACTGTGCAAGGTTCTAAAAATTTTCCGATACAATTAAGAGCTCTTTTTGATACTGGTTCTGATAATAATTACATAGTTCCTAATTTTTTTAAAGAAGGTTCAGTGGAAGATTTAGGAATTATTGAATATGGTGAAAATGAATTGACAACTCTTTCAGATGGTTCCCCAATAGAATGCAGGAGGATTAAACTAAAATCAATAGAGATAGAAGGAAAAATAATTCTAAATCCAGAATTTCGTTTACTTGATATGCCTGGATGTGAAATTCTAATAGGAGCAAAAACGATGCAAAAACTAAAAATGGTTTTGAATCCTTCGATACATGAGCTTTCCTTTAATCAAAGTTAAAATAATTTTTCTAAAGAATATAAAAATTTAAATAGTTTTGGGACTTGCCATTTTAATGACTTGCTATATTATATCTTATGATTTAGTGAATGAAAGAGATTATGAAAAGTTATATGCTGCAATAAGGGCTTATGAAAATTGGGCAAAAATAACAGAATCTACCTGGGCAATAGTCACAAATGAATCTGCAAAAGAAGTTAGAGATAAGTTAATTGGAACTATAGACAGTGATGATAAATTAATTGTTATAAAATCTGGTAGGGAAGCAGCTTGGAGAAATATTTCTTGTAGTAATGAGTGGTTACAAAAGAATCTTTAATTTTTTAATTTAGATAATGTATCGAACTGTACTCTTGTGCGGTCTGGGCGTTTCTAATTAAATAATCCGCAAATCTTTTCCAAAAGAATTCTTTTTTAGTGGTGGTGGAATATGAGGGATTTAAGATAGATAATACTTTTAAATGAATTTATTATGATTTAATTATGAGATGCGACAAGGGTTGTTATTCTAGTTCTGATTGTTCTAATATTCATTATCCTTTAAGGATAATTCAAAATATAATTGAAAGGAGGTTTAAA
>CAZRLL010000168.1:1278-8130 GCA_964600735.1 uncultured archaeon | reverse complement strand
ATATAATTTTATTATGGTATCTTCGAGAATAAATGTGGATAGTTTTATCTAAAGTCCATAAATTTAATAATAATATGTCTTCTTAGATAAGTATTTCCCAAAATGATTAACAAATATTTATTGAGCTTTTAAGGTTTCTTTGGTAAAGGTATCCCTTTTTTCTTTGTCCTTTTAGGCTTGGTTCCACCTGTATCTGTGATTTGTGCATTTAAAAGCTCGGCAATGGTAGTTTCCAAATTTGATGTATTCTCATCAGTTGATTTTGTCCAACCAAGTATTGCCTTTCTCCAAGTTTCGAGTTCCCCTACTCTCTCCTGCATATCAAATAGTAACCTGTTTATTGCAGGACTTCTGTCCATTCCACCCTCTCCATCTCCAGGTCCCAGTGCTGTTTCCAATAATTCCACGATTAATTGACTTCTGGCTATTCCTTCTTGTGTGGCTTGATTCGTTAATCGATTGCGCAAATCCAAGCCACATGAAAACGTGATTCTGATCGTATCTTCTTCCATAGTTAACTATTATTTTTTAAATTAAAAAAGGTACCTATTACCGTGATACCTTTAACCTTTATACTTGTCATAAACCTAAAAAACAAGCCCTTATAATCACACAAGTAAAAATCAATCTATTGAGTTTTCATTTCTGTTGACCATAAAAGAATTAGAATCACGAATTCCAGAATCCCAATATCCGACATTTTAGAAATATGAGCGCCTATTTTGCGATTGCAAATTCCCCTGTTCTGAATATTCCACATAATAAAGGAGTTATGTTTAATTGTAATTTTATTCAACTCATCACACTCGCGATTTAATAGTGTTTAAAACAGTTTCAAAACCAAGTATTATTGGGTATGGTTGACCAAATAGACCAAATCGATTTATTGTCCGTCGGAGTGGATGTAGGTAGTTCAACATCTCACTTAGTATTTTCCAATCTGATTTTGCATAAAGATGTAAGAAGTTCCAGTAAGAGATTCATAATTTCCCAGCGAAAAATAATTTATGAAGGGAGAATAATCGATACTCCATTGATTGATAAGAATACAATTGATGTAGAATCGCTTACAATATTCTTCAGGGAAGAGTACCAAAGGGCAGGTATTACTCAAGAGCAAATTGATACTGGTGCAGTGATTGTAACTGGTGAAACTGCAAAAAAAGAGAATGCACTTCAAATTGTAAAGATGTTATCAGAAGATGCTGGAAAATTTGTTGCTGCCACAGCCGGCCCAAATTTTGAGTCACTTATAGCAGCCATGGGTTCGGGATCGACCACAAGATCTCAAGAACTAGGAAATGTAGTACTATCTGCTGATATTGGTGGAGGGACCTCTAATATTGCGATCGCTTCTCAAGGAAATGTAATATCTACTGCTTGTGTATCTGTCGGAGGACGATTAGTTGCAATCAGTGAGGATAATATCATTTTAAGGATAGATGAACCTGCAAGAATTGTAATGAATTCACTGGAACTTGATCACAAAGTGGGTGACTCGATTTCCAAAGATGATATCAGAAAAATATCTGAAAAATTTGCCCAGATATTGCTAGAGGTAATTACTGGCCCAGTCACCTCACCAATAGCCAAAAAACTCATGATGACAGATGATCTTGATTTTCCTGAAAAAATAGATGAAATATCATTTTCAGGCGGTGTGGCCGAATTTATATTTGGGGAAACAGAAGATCGGTATAATGATATAGGGCATATACTTGGTGAGGAAATCAAAAAATTATTTCCTATATTAAATTCATCAATTATCGAACCACCTAACAAAATAAGAGCTACAGTGATTGGTGCTGGATCTTACTCACTTTCTATATCCGGTTCAACCTGTTTCCTTGATGAGTCCGTTTATTTTCCAATAAAAAATGTACCAATAGTTACAGTAGGAGTTAATAGAGAAGAACTTAGCTTTGATCACGTTAAAATGGAAGTGAAAAAAGCCTTTCAAAAATTTGATATTATTGAAGGAGAAGAAATTGTTGCCTTATACTTCGTTGATCCTGTTAGGGCTGCCTACGCACGATTAAAATTATTTGCACAGGCAATTGAATCAGCACTTCCCAATGCAATTTACAATAAAATACCCGTGATTCTGATTTTCCAAAGAGATATTGGAAATAGCGTGGGGAACGTTATTAGACGGGAATCAGAGATTAAGGATAATCTCTTGTGTTTAGATGAGCTGATATTACAAGATGGTGATTGGATAGATATTGGAGCACCTTTGGTCTCTGGCCAAGTATTTCCGGTAACAGTAAAATCTCTTATATTTCAGAAAAATAAGTAAAGAGACCTTAAAATGCCTTAAAAAGCAGCGATATTTGACAATTAACAAATAGTCTTTAAATATCGATTGAATAATTATGTAATTGGTTAAATTTATGCAAGACGCAAATCAACCTACAGGACCGGTTACAGAAGCCCTGCACCTTCCGAGATATCAATTCAAGCAAAGAACTTTGTCATTGATGAAATTACAACAAGCCTTTGAGGTAACAAACCCAGAAACCAAAGAGAAATTATTCTTTGGAAAAAGGGATAGATTATGGCTCAAAAGAGATGTTAAAATGTTTTATGGCCAAGATGACAAGGGTCCAAATATGATGCTCTTGAAAGATAATTCAATATTTGACAGGTTTGGGTCCTTTACAATTTTCGCACCTGAGGGCCAAGTATTGGGTCATATTAGAAGAAAGTTCTGGAGAAGTTTCTTTTTGAAAGAAACCTGGGAAATATTTGATGCCGACTATAATATGTTTGGTAAGATTCAGTACAATGGATCGCTGTTTAAAACCTGGTTTCGAAAACTAAGGGTTCTCTCTATAATACCCATTATTGGACCAATCTTAGCAATGTTGATGAGACTACAGTTTGAGTATGTCGATAATAATGGTGTCATATTTGCTGATTTCAAACGGAAAGCGTCATTACGAGATTTCTATATATTAAATTTCACCGAGTCAAATGTACAAATTGACAGACGAATAATGATTGGCATGTCTGTATTGCTGGATGCTGCTGAGGGTAGATAAGTAATATTAATTAAATCTCGAAGAATTTAAATTTACATAACTATTTTATTTTTTCATATTTAAACTCATCAAATTCTGTATTTGATCCACAATCTCTTTTGATTCATTTATTGGGACATCATACCAATTTTTGTAAGCATCAGCAACAGCAAATGAAAATCCTTCTCGAATATTTAAACAAATAATTTTATCCACCCGTGATTCAATGATATGAAGTGAACGTAGCGGAGCAGTAGGAACTGCTACAATTACCTCCTTTGCTCCTTGTTGTTTCAACCAATTAATTCCTGCAATCATAGAATATCCCGAGGCAATACCATCATCAACGAGCAAAACATTTTTTCCAGTAGCAACAATATCTTTAAGTTTAAATTCATTCATTTTCTCCTGTATCTGTTCTCTTGCCAACTCAATTTGTCTCTCAATCGCTTTATTTTCAAGATGAAGGTGATTCAATAATCGATCGTTAAGAAATACTTGTCCATCTGGTGTAATCGCCCCAAATCCTGCTTCAGTAGTGGTTGGTAATTGAATTTTTCTTATTATGAGCAGATTAAATTCTTTTGGATGAATTTGTTGAACCAGTGGTAATGCAACTGGAACTCCTCCATTCGGTATAGCCAATAACAAATCGATTTTAATTTCATTAAAAAATTCACATAATTTTAATCCTGCCACATTTCGATCGGCAAATATATGTAATTTATTTCTATAATCAGGATTTTCAATAAACATTAACAATTATAATTTTTCTTACATTGATTTGAATATTACTGAAGCAATTTGAAATTATAATATAACCTGCTTCATTTACTTGTGCTTATTAAACGTAATTTGATACGTTAATGTTTTTAACTTGGGTTCGTGAATAATGGCATCAAGTATCCTCGTTTTGTAATCCAGATATTCTTGAACCAATTCGTTTTCAATAGATATGATATTACAATGGAAAGCCTTCACAAGGATTATATTTATCCAATCCAACGTTATTTTATGGCTCATTATGGTCTGGTAGCAAATTCAAAATCTAGGTATTACTTAAGAAATACTTTTCTTATATTGATTGCTACTCTGATCATATTTTCTGTTGTGGATATTTTTACAAATGATACCAGTCAAAGCCTTCAAATTACTTTCTTTGTAATGGTCTTGATTTATGGCATTATGTGGTACAATGCTGGTAAGTATGAACGAGAGGAATTAGATCGGAAAAAGCAAAAGGATCAAGAATGGATTGATTCTCTCGGAAATAGTGAGGGAAAATGTATGAGTTGCAGGTCAAAACTATCAAAAGACCAGCATTATTGCGAAAATTGTGGTTATCGTCAAAAGGAGAAAAAGCCAACCATGCCCAGATATACTGAATGAAATTCGAAACAAGAGAATAATATTATCCTATCAAATCAACAAGTGCTTTGTGACTTATATCAAATTTAGTCTCAGTTTTAGAATTTGAGAAAATGCCACAATTGGGACAAAAACTGAAATTCTTATGATTTTGGTTTCCACAATTTACACAGAATCTATTAGTTTGACTAGGATAGTAAATATTTTTCAATTCTTTCATCTTAGTTGTCATAATAATAATATTGTTTTGGTTATATATATAGGAAGTCAAACCGTTAAAATGATAGATATACCATCCATAGGATGAGAGATACTCTTTCAGGTTAATTGATATTTTGAAGTTTTAACATACACTTTTGAGTTGGTTCAATTATTTTTCGTATAGGAGAAGCTATCCGCAATTAATGGATGATTATGGATATTTAATCGAATGTTAATTTTAGATGAAGGACATTGAACTCAGTTGACGCTGTCTAACATATTAAGAGCACATACAATAGTAGATTGGCATATTTGTTTAATAAATTTAAAATCAAGTGTAGAAATTGTGTCTGCAGGAGTATGGTAATACGGATTTCTAAAGTTTGCAGTATCTGTGATAATTAAAGCCGGAATATTTTTCTCCCAAAAGGGAGCATGATCGGATCGTAATATATCTGGCATCGTATTAACAATGGTTTGATAATCAAATGGTACATGTAACCAGGCTGATGTAAGATTGATAGCTTCTAATTGGGTTTGTTCAAAGAAAGATGCTCCAAGAGTTTGCGACACATTATGAGATATGATAAATGCAAAATCTCCCACGGATAAATTTTCCTGTGTATTATGTTTGGTAGCCATACTTGGATCTAATGGTGTCGGAAAATTCTGTGAATTAGGTTTTGGTGAAGTATATCCTATTGTTTCCAGATTAATTACACCCGTTATATTTTCATGATTTTCAATTGCTGAAACATGATGAGTAGATCCCATTAGGTCGAATTTTCCAAGAACAGTCCTCATTCCATCTTCATATATCTTGTATCTAATTCTAAAATATTCCATTTCTTTATCTGTCAAATTTGTGTCAAAAGTCGATAAAACCTCTGCTACTATGTTTTTCTTACCTACTTCTAATAATTCCGATATTTTTTTCTGTATCTCTTGAGATAAATCAACTAATCTAGCCGAGGTTAGTCGGTTTTCATCGGTTAATAATCCCAGTTCTTTACCCTTTGACAACAAATTTTGAAGATGAGCAGGATTTCCTTCCTCCAGAGTAAAACTGATAAATTTAAAATTACCTTGGTCTTTTAGAATTCTGGCACTTTCAAGCATGATGGCAACAGCACTTGCATTATCATCTGCTCCAGGCGTGTTAATTACTGTATCATAATGAGAGGTAATTAGTACTTCTGGATCAGAAGGATTATTATTATAAGCGATAACGTTGGAAAATGGATCTGACAATTCTTCTACCAAAAACTCCTCTTCTTTTACATTATAACCATACGATGTTAACTCTTTGTTAATGTAATTTTTCGCCAGAAGTAATCCCTGAGGAGAGGAGATGGGGTGTCTTATACCCTCAAGGCTTAGAATATGTGTGTAAAGCCGTTCGACATCTACATTTTGAATCAAATCCATTAATTACATCTTAGTTGATGTGCATTAAAACCATGACTAGGAATTTCAATAAATTGCATTTTAACAAGAATGCTTCGCCCATTAACATAATATAGTATGAGGATATACAATTAAGATCATGATCAACTAGTTCGAATTCTTGAATAATATATTTGAGTTTCAACGATGTTACAGAGGTGATACATGGGACGTTTCCATATTCAAGTAGTATAAGAATTAATGAGATATAATCATATGTGGATTGTTTAAACGGAGAAATTAAATTGTTGAATAGATTAATAGTATCCTCACCGTCTGGTCCTTGTTATGTTAATCGAAATTATCGAATGTCTCAAAATGATGTGGATTCCCAATTATTATCTGCAATAGTTTCGATCGGATCTTCGGGAGGTGTGAAACTATCAAAAATTACCCGTATTCTAAGAAATGAAACCCTCAGTGGTCCCAATTCAAGTATTGAGATAGTTAGCACACATAATTATATATCTTGTGCAATTTCATCTGATTATTCGGATAGACAACGTATCAGGGAAGTTTTACCCAAAGTAAATCAAATGACATATGAAGTACTGGGCGATCCTGAGAAGATTTCTTCAATCAAGGGTAAAAAAATTGGATCTGTAGAAAACAAGATTGATTTACTATTAACCAATGAAGGCTTGCTGAGAAAGTAAGGATCTTGAATTGGATAAAACATTGAAATTTTTATAAATCAATTAATCCCATGATTATATCTAAATATTTTCCGGCTAAAAGTAAAATATTGATATGTCAACCGAACAGTTATTTATATCTCAGTCAATCACAAAAATGTGCTTTCTGACGAGGCAGA
>CAZRLL010000168.1:0-1268 GCA_964600735.1 uncultured archaeon | reverse complement strand
CGAGGCAGACATCATCCGAAAACTACGAGGTCTTTTGTCACATATAATTCAAGATGCTGGATTAAACAACGTGATTTCAAATGAAGAAATCGCTATCATCAATTATGTCCAGGAATGCATTGAAAAAGTCAAGGACAAGCTTACTCAGATTAGCAGTCAAAACCTGCCCATCACAGAATTTCATGATTTTGTAAACCAAATTATGAGTAATGTAGTTGAAGAAGTTACTATTGTCGCGAAAAGCGACCATGTAATCTCAGAAGATGAAGATTTGCTGATAACCATAATTCGCGAATTTATTGAAGATACATTCCAGTAATTATACAAATTTTTGTGAAGGGGATCGGGAATTAAATAATTGAAAAATTTTATAATTTTTTTGAATGAGTTTGTTCGATTTTGGAAAATTCTGAAAGTAGGTCATTGTGATGTTAATAAAAGAAAGGATTAAGAGTAATATAATCTCATTCCAAAATAGATCGAGCTTTCCCCAAGTCATCAACCCCTAGCACTAATCTGTTATTCTCCGCAAAATACATTAAATCAATGTTTATACCTGCATTTGCAAGTTTGCGAGACATCTCTCCTCCCGAACCCGGTTTACCCACCATATTTCCAAGATCCAATACTAAAACATCTCGCTCATTGCTTACTTCAAAACCAGCTTCTTCCAGTTTTTTGCGAGCTGCAGTTGGATTTTCTACTAAGATGTGTAGTGTGCCTTTATCTTCACAGGGAAATCCACATAATCCTTCTATATTGATACCAGCCTTACCTAGGGCTTCACCCATATCTGCTATTGTTCCAGGTCGATTTTCTAAAATTATGGTTAAATCTTTCATAGTTTTGCACTTCCTATCATTCTTTAGTTACAGAATTTTGATAGCTACATTAATTTATACTGGTTCTTTTTAAAGATTTCAAGCAATTTCGATTTTTGAAACAATAATATTAAAAATTTTTCAAGTAAGTATGAGTATTCTATGCAAAGAAAAAAAATAGAGTAGTCCCGCATAGACTACTCAATCCAGCGTTTCAGGGTATTTTGCTTCCCAAAGCAATTCTCCGCGAGCCTCCAAGTATCCATAAATGGACATTGGAGTGATCGATGTCCCTTGAATTTGATTGTATAATATAATATTATACCCGATCATATTTTATATTTCAATAATTATTTATAATATTTTTGGTCTGATTAAATAATTTAGTAACTGTTCAAATACTTTAAAATACATAAAAATGTTAATATATTACATCGTATATTATAT
>CAZRLL010000167.1:0-8308 GCA_964600735.1 uncultured archaeon | reverse complement strand
CCTCCAGTGAACATGCCATAAACTGCACCAAAATTTTTACAGGCTTGTGTAGTTTTTTCACCCATACCTCCTTTACCAATAATCAAATTGGATCCAAAGGCTTCGATGAAGTCATACTGAAATAATTCCATTCGTGTCGAAGTTGTTGGTCCGGCGGCAACTACTTGCCATTCATCATTTTCATCTTTTTGCATTATCGGTCCGCAATGGAATATTCCTAATTCATTAAAGTTTACAGGTAATTCCTTTTTATCCTCATGGAGGTGTAAGGCATGTTTATGGGCGTCGTCCCTTGCAGTGACGATATTACCAGAAACATAAATGTTGTCACCAACTTTTAAATTCCTCACATCCTCACCAGAGAGGGGTATGGTAAGCTTATATATTGCCATGGATTTGTGTTTTTGAAGAGTAATAGAAATTTGACGATCAAATTTTATTCAATTTCAAATATTGCTCAATTGATCGGCCGAGAAAATATAATTTTGGATAAATGCCTGATTAATATCAATAAAACGACAATAAGACGATAGTTTTCGGTTGGAAAAATCTGATATTATAATTGTAACATGGAAAAAATAGTTAAATGTTTATCATATTTCCTGTTGTGAAGCCTTTATTAATGAGTAAAGACAAATATATAATTGAGAACAAATTTATTTTATGGAGAAATCTAGTGAGTTTGAAAGTGATAGAAGGCTCCCCTAATGTAAAAAGCATGCTAGAAGTGTTATTACATGAGAAAGGGGCGAAAGAAACCGGACTCAGAGAATTCCTCAAAGATCTCGAGGAAACTGAGGCAATATCAGGTAGTTGGTGGGCTGTGATGGATGCAAATAAGCAACCTAGAGGTGCATTAACTGTCAGATACTTAAATGATACAAGCTATTTAAGATCGGTTTGGACCCGTGTATCACGGATGGAAGACGCCAAAGCAGCAGCAAAAGAATTATTTGGTAAATGGATAAAAAACTCAAGAAAGGGAACTAAGAAATTTCAAGCTGATTTGCCATTAACTTCACCTTTGACCCAATATATCACAGATTCTGGATTTAAAAAATACAAAATTCTACTCGTTGCTTATGACTTAGAGACATCATGGGATTTTGAGGAATTACCTGAAAATTATATCATGCGATCAGTAAATCGAGATGAACTGGACAAAATTTACAAAAATCTAGTATCACCAGATCTTGATCAATCTTCACCAATATATATATCTCCAGAAGCATTTCGTGGATTTGCCATTAAACTACCAGACTCTGCTCTTCAATCATGGGTGGGTGTGGAAGATGACACCGGGAAATTAGTTGGTTTTGGTGCATCTTTCTTGAGTATAGAGAAGGAGGAAACAAGAGCAATCCTATATGGACCACATTCAAAGGAACCAATTGTACTCAGATCATTAATTGCTGAAATGAGTACCTATTGGAAATCGAATGAACTTGACAATTTAAGAATATTAAGAGTTAATGAGTTCCATCCAGATATTATTGATAGATTTTCATTGAAACTAGCACAATCCACTATCAGATATGTTAAAGGATAATACTGTTTTTCAATTAGCAGTTAATCCAGTCTTAAACCAGAATTTAAACCAGTCAAGAGTTTCTTTAATCGTTTCCTCATATTGCCTAACAGGGGAAGGTCCAACAATTTGCTCATATTTACTTCCATCCATAATATGAGATTCTTCAAATAAATATAAGGTATCTGCAAATTTAGATACTTGCTTATCAAATAATCCAATTATCTTTAAAAACCACTTAGGCGTAATTTTGTAGATTTTCTGAATATTACTCCCGGCTAGTCGATACACCAAAGATATCCACTCATGAGCAGTGATGGGGCTAGGTCCTGGAACATGGAGAACAGTATCTGCAGCTCGTGGTTCCAAAGCAGCTCTTACCATCGCTTCACCCGCATCGATAGTGCTAATGAAATCATGGAGAATATGAGGATTACCATACCAACTGCATGGTTTGTTCTTCAGAGCAGATTCGAAGACTGATACAATTGAACGTGTAAATACTGCTGGTCCATAGACATCAGGTAATCGCAAAATGGTAAGACTTGCTCCTTCCAGTGCTGCTCGAGCAAATCGTTGTTCAAATGCGATTCGAAGTTGTCCTAACTCAGTATGCGCATTTTGGGGATGTTCCTCATTAATTCTCAATTCTGAATCACTTGCATGACCGAAATTGTATACATTACCGGGAAAAACGATTTTTGCCTGAAGTGCAGCAGATAGATCAGCCACATTACTCGTCCATCGGGTCATGTCTTTTGACCAGTTCTGATATTTAGTATTATAGCAAGGGAAAACTGTATCACAGTGCTCGAGTGCCATTGCAAGTGACTGGTTCGAATCGAGTTCCCCTTGGATAACACTTACTCGTCCAGGTAATTCCCCGTCTGGATAAAGGGAAATGTATTTTTCTTGATCTCTTACCAATATTTTAGTTGGAATATTTCGTGAAATTAGAGCATCAACTACAGCCTTACCTATACCACCTGTTGCACCAAGTACACATGCATTCTCAATCATTTTTCTCTTACCTCAAAATTTTAAGTTACCTTTACAGTTTTCTAATTTTCAATATTGTTAAGATTGATTTTCGTTGAGAATTTTATTATTGTGAGATTTCACATTGCAAATTATAAAATGATAAATATCAATAGATAATATTTAGCATTAATAAATAGGATGGATATTCTTGGGTAATTTCCGTGTTTTCAAAAAATCAGTTCGCTTTACATTTAGAACAAAGAAAAGATTCTATGTATTCACACTTATATTTGCAATCATAGCAAGTATTATTGCATTTTATATAGATGAACTGGATTCCTTGCAGACAGATCGGTTCCTTGAGCAAAAAGGTGTGGTTTTACTCCAGGATGATGATTATGGGGTCACTTACGATCAAGGACGTAATTTACTAGATGATATACTTGATCTTGAATCTGATGCTGATATAAAGATCGATGATCATGTAATCTATGACTATATCGATTTAGACGATTTTTTGCGTATATATTCCATAAATATCAACAAGCCTTGGTTCAGTAACTTTGCTAAACCAAGTTTAATTACCAATGGAAGATTTCCAGAAAAATCATCCGAGGTTCTTGTTCCTGATGGGAGTTATCAAATCAGGAACTCTTCAGTAGACAATATTCGTGTTTGCTCAAAAATAGTTATTGGACAAAAAATTATTTATGAAAAATCCAATGGAGATTCGCTCTCGTTAAAAGTTGTGGGAACTTTTGATACAGATAACTTACAGGTTAAACCTGATAAAGCCGACCGATTATGGCTTTTCATGAATACAAATAAATTTGAACAATTAATCTCATTTTTTGGTAATGATACAAGCGATGCTTATACATACTCAATGAGTTTTACAGTACCTGGTAATGTATTGTTATTTGATCAGAAAGCCACGCATAAGCTAGTAAGCAATCTAAATGAAGGGATTAAACCTTTAATCAACGATATCGCTAACTTACCCACATACGGTTCGTGGGAACCTACACCGGAGGTTTTACCCAGTCGTAGAGCAGCAGAAGAAGGTACAAGAAACATGGTTAATCTGGGATTTGTAGCCGTTGGGGGAATAATACTCAGTACAATGTTTGCCTACCTGATTTCTAGATTTAGACGCAGAGAAATAGCTATACTCAAAGCAATGGGTTATGCTCATAGCTCGGTTCGCATAAGCCTTATTGCCGAGATTGTAACCCTAGCCTTTGCTGGTTTTGCTTTTGGAATAACACTTGCCCAAGGTTTATTATATTATCTTTCTGATTTTAATCAACATAGTCTTCTTCGCTGGCAAGCAGTCGGGATTTCATTTTTGATCAATGTAGCCATATCTCTTCCCGGAATGTTATTTGTCAGTCGAAGAGTATTATCAGTGAGTCCGAGTGAGGCCTTTAGGGATAAATAGGTGATTTAAAATGTCAATGGAAGTCATAATTCAAGCAGAAAAATTATCAAAAACCTATAAGAGAGGAAGAAGCGAAGTTGTACGTGCCGTAGAGGATATCAATTTAAAATTATACGAAGCAGAGATGGTTCTACTATTCGGTCCTAGTGGTTCTGGAAAATCTACTTTGTTAAACCTGCTCTCTGGACTTGATACTCCAACTGGTGGTGAATTAAATTTTATGGGAGAGGATATCACCAAATACAATGAGAAACAACTTACAGAATTGCGAAGAAAATATGTTGGTTTCGTTTTTCAAGCATGGGAGCTTATTGATAATCTAACCGCGGTTGAAAATGTGGAAGTCCCACTTTATCCTGAGAAAATCCCTACAGCAGAATTAAGAACAGATGCAATATCAATATTGCGAAGACTTGAATTACTCGATCGGGAACATCATTATCCCGGTGAACTATCTGGTGGAGAACAGCAAAGAGTTGCTATTGCCCGGGCATTGATTAAAACACCGAAAGTAATTTTCGCAGACGAACCCACCGGGAACCTGGATTCTGACACAGGTGAGTTAATTATGCGCATGTTAAAAATTGTTTGCAGACAGGGAACTACAGTTTTGGTTGCCAGTCATAATGAAGACTTAAGGGCATTTGCTGATCGCGAAATTAGGCTATCAAACGGGAGGATAGTTTAGTCATGGTGGAGAGCTCAAAAATACAGATAGATTTTCATATTTCTTCTCTTTCTGCAGATGAAAGTGAGAAAGCAGAACTTACTGGCATGTTAATACTTGCTTCTGATTTCATCAAATCAGGCAAGGTCGGCAGGTCTGAGCAGTTAAACCGTATATCCAAGGTGCGTATTCCAATTTACTTGAATAAAGTTAAATCTGGGGGTTATATTGCACTCAACCCATTTTCTAAAAAATCAATGACTGTACCTTTGATGCGATTACCTAGTGAATCTGAAATAGTTGATTTTTGTGCTGATCCTTCTAATCTGAACTTAAACAAGTTGTATGATAAAATAAACGATTTCACTATTAAGAACGCTGAACTAATTGGTGGATACAATTCAAAGCAGCTAAAGGTAATTGAGGAAATGTTACAAGCACCTCGATCAAATCGATCCGATTTTGAAACTTTACCATTGACTAGAGGTGCAGGTAAACTAAAAGAGGACCTCAGCAAGATCAATCAATTGATTTATGATGAGTCTTCATTGCATGATGCAACTCAAAAAAGATTGGATATAATTGAAAAAGCACTTACAGAGGAAGCAAAAGAATACCAGGACAAATTAGATGAGCGAACTGATTATTGGAATAATGAGATCAAAAATAAAAATGAAATTCTTCAACGGGAGATCAGAGAAAGGGATAAGCAACTCGAAAAGGAAAAGACAGATCTCGAAACGGTAACGGCAAGAAAAATCAAAGAAAATACTAAAAATTTTCTTACAGGGGTAGCCAAGAATATTAGAAGTGACGAAAAACCAATCGAAAAACTAATTCAAGAGCTGGAAAAATTGACTACTGGTACCTCAAGTGATAACGTTCATGAAATTGATCTAAATTTGAATAGACTAACAGATGCCACTGAGACCTTTCGAGCTGCAGTGGGTTTTGCCAAGACTCAAGTGAAAAAAACAAAACATAAGGAAGAAGAACTCAATGCGATGTATAATATGGATGCTAGATCACTGGAAGAGAAGTGTGAGCGAGATAAAGAGGAATTGAAGCAAAAAAGTAAGATGAAAGAATCAGAGAGGAATAATGAGCTTAAACAATTAAAACTAGATAGAGACGCAACTTCAAAGCGAATATCCAAATTTAGAGACGTAAGGTCAGAATGGTTAAGAGATATTGAATCCAGTCTTGGGAGCAAGGAAGCTGCAGTATTAGATCCCAATTCATTAAGAATCAGTAATCCCAATCCTCTTGTGGAATTATTTGTACCGATGTATATTTTCCAATATAAAAAACAAAATGAACATTTTGTTGTAGCTGTTCCTCCCGTTAATCTTCCAGAAAATATGAAAAAACCAAGCAAAGGTAGCTTTTTTGGAGCTTATAAAACTGTTCACTACGATCTCGTTGTTCCAGAAACATTAAACTTAATTTCACAGTGGTTTGAAAAAGAATCTCAATCTTTAGATATGTCAACAGCGATTTCACAGTTACCAAATTTATTGGATAATCCATCTGAATTACGAGATACGTTTTTCAACTCGCAAAGCCTAATGGTCGATAAGCTGAAAGTAAACAAGAAGGGTATAAAACAAGCAAATGATAGGTTAACAGACATATTTTCATCAGGCTAAATTATTATTTCCTTTCCATTTTTCTGCATTTTCCATTAGCTAAAATGGAATTTGGTAATGATTTCTTCACTTGCAATAATATGAGAAGATACGACGAAAGGATAATTTTATGAAGCATTTATTTACTGAATTCATAAACTTTCAATAATGGTGCATGAATTCTTGAATCCATCAATAATATTAGTTGTTTAATGATGAAAAATGATTATAATTATCGCTTCATATTGAAGATGACTATACTATTATAATTATCGCTTCATATTGAAGATGACTATACTTTTAATTGCATTATTTTCATATTTCCTAACATATTTTTTGCCAGTATTAAGAAGGGAATATAGGTTAGAAAATGGGGATGTATTAAGGGAGACAAATATCTTTTTATTTGCTTCATTCGGAAGTACAAATGAATATTTTCCCACAAGTTCGACTGTAAATTATTATTTTCTTTCCTCTTCTGTTGTAGTTTCGATTTCATTTTTAATACTAAGTGTAATCTTTCTTTCAACGAATAAGGACCATCCAAAATTTCCATTAATTGGAGTATTATTTTCTATAGTACCAATTTTTCATATTTACACATTATCTAATTACAGGTCAGTCACACAATTAATAGTATTAGAGATACATTCTATATATTTTCTGAATTCTGGATGTTATCTATTGTTGCTTGCTAATTTTTCAGCATTATTAACTTATTTCATCAGAATTCCAAAGTTGAATTTTGAATCAAATAATGAGCTTTTATATCCAACAATTTGAGACTTTAGAACTGAATAAATGATTATTTAGCTTGAGCCTTATCTATTGTATAAAAATAAATTGAGTAGTATGTCTTTGAATGGATGCTGAAACCCAAAGACATATTTGGAAATTGTATCAAAAATAATTATTTACGCATACTATGATAACTAACTAAATCAATCATTTAGCTAGTGAAGTCATCACTTTAGAAAACGGTTAACTTATGAATTTATTTTATGGTTCTGCATTTATTTACATCAATGAATCATTCACAAACACGAAGGCAAAAAAACAAGTTTATGTTCTATTTCATTGTGACTATAAAGAAATATGAATTAGAAAGACAACTTATTGCAATTAATAAAAATTTAGATTATTTGTCTCAAAATATCGATGAGAAAAAAGAAATACTTGGTAAACTTCGAATTGCTGCAGGAGAGGCCACAAAGGATAAACAACGTATAAAATTGGAATCCTCCGCTAATAATGCAGAACAAGATTTGGCTAAGATTGTAGCTAAAATGCATCAAATGGAAATGCAGATAAATAAATTACGAATGGAAAGGGATGAAAAGATGATCTATCCTGTATGTACTGGTTGTAAACAAAAGGGGAACATTTTTGTCTTTCAAGCAGTGGGAATAGAAGAAACACTGAATGAATTCGAATTAAGTGAAAATATTCCAAAAACAGGTACAGGAATTATATACTGCATAAAATGTGGATATATTGTGGGAACAGCCTCCAGAAAGTAGAGTACATACTTTTTCTTACTTATAAGTTGCTAAACTGTCTGTAAAGATATTCTCCAAATAATACGAAGGATTATATTCCCTCATTCCAATATTTCTCCATGATATTAGAACAATGGGTTCGATCATATGTTCATTCGACCTATGGTTCATCAGCGATCGACAAGAATGGGAGGCTTGATCCACCATTATTCAAACAGCTTATTTTAGGAAAAACACCCAAGGGTTATCCAAAATTAACCGTGCAGACTGTTCGCAGGATGAGAGAATACTACAAGACAACATTACCCAAAAAGAAACCTCGATTATATCGATATTTTTAGCCAAAGTACTGGGATAAGATATTGTGGTTGGAATTGTAGAATTCTATTTACATCCATCAGAGTGGGCTATGGCGTTTTATTGATTAATACCGGAAAAGGAGTTAAAATCTAACAGACTCCAAAATTCTACATAATTTTAGGCTGGTTTGGAGATTTGATTTTCTTTATTTTGGTATTGATGAGGAAATTGCCAACTTGATAAAACGTCTCGATGCGACTACTC
>CAZRLL010000166.1:0-8309 GCA_964600735.1 uncultured archaeon | reverse complement strand
GTGGAATAAAATGTACAAATTAGTACATGATTATAAAGCTTTGAATGAACGGTTTCAAACAGATCATAAGTCATATCAGTTGTGATCCTATGTGCAAGAATTTCATTCAGAAATGAGCTGGTAAAAAAAAGAGTAACTTGTACGATTGCCAGAGGTATTAAAATTTTGAAATATTGGCTGACCTCAGACCAGCCACCACCATCAACTAATACACCCACAATATCTGCAACATAAAACAAGGGAAGCATGTAGAGGATGGGTTCAATAATCGATGTAAAAAATACAAAGATCGACTTTAAAGGATGCTTTCGCAGATACTTTCCCAACCAGCGTGAGGATGAGAATGTTGATGGCATGATCGGTGTTTTACTAACAAGAATATAACCATTTTAATAATAACAACTCATTTTGGAGTAATAAGAAATTTGACTACCATTGGATCTAGATAATTTGAAATTATGATTACAAATTCTTCAGGACATCTCTCCTGATGGATTTATTTTGCTTGTTTTGATTTATCAGTTCACTTTTGTTACTAAATACTTTATTTGACAATCTTTACCTATTTTGCCATTTGTTCAGGTTTTAAACCTTGAAATTCATAATATGTAGAGTACAGTTCTTGGTAGGTCTTATTTGAATCAATCAAATCGGTGTGTGAACCATCACCCACTATTTTTCCCTGATCAAATACTAATATCCGATCTGCATTTATTACTGTTGATAATCTATGGGCAACAACAATATTAGTCCTATCCTTGAACAAGTTTTCCAATCCCCTTTGTATCAAGCTTTCTGTGTATGCATCAACCGATGCGGTAGCCTCATCCAATATTAGAATACTTGGATCCGCAACTAAAGCTCTTGCAAAGGTTACAAGCTGACGTTGTCCTGTAGATAACCGAGAACCTCGTTCCCGTACATCTGTTTGCAGTCCTTCAGGTAGGGTTTCAATAAACTCATCCAAATTAGTTAATTCCACAGCTCTTTGAACCTCTTGTTTGGTGGCATTTTTGTTACCATACTTGATGTTATCCTCGATCGTTCCACTAAATAGGTATGGATCCTGAAGTACTATCCCAAGATTTTCTCTATATTCCTCAATATCCAAATTTTGTACATTCATATCATCTATCAGTATTTCACCTCCATTTATTTCGTAAAATCGAGCAAGTAATGAAACCATTGTGGTTTTTCCTGCGCCAGTATGACCGACTAGGGCAACAGTTTGCCCAGCTTCAATTATAACAGATAGTTCTTGATATATGGGTTGATCCTTGATATACTCAAAATTTACGTCATTAAACTCAATTTTACCTCTGATTTTATCAGGCTTAACCTTTCCAAATTTCATCTCACTTTGTAGGTCCAATAGTGAGAAAATCCGCTCTGTGGCAGCAGATCCAGCCTGGATTTGAGCTACTTGTTGACTGATCTGGATAATTGGACCAAATAACCTGATAGAGTAGGAATAAAATAAAAATAGATCCCCGATTCCAATTGAACCCCCGATGACCTCTCTTCCTCCTCCATTAATGATTATATACATTACAACGACCGTCAATAAATCAAGAATCGGAAAAAAGAATGAAAAAGTATATGATAGTCTTAAACTAGCTTTTAGATTGATTTTATTGACTTCCAGGAATTCTTCTTGGTTCCTATCCTCTCTATTAAATCCCTTTGCCACAGATACTCCGGTTACAGCTTCTTGAACTGCAGCATTTACTGATGCTCTGGTTCTTCTAATTTCCTGGGCAAATTTTCTAATATATCTGGCTAGAATGAGAACGATCCCAATCATGAAGGGGAACGTAAGCAAAATCCAAAAGGTAAGCTTAACATTAATATTGAATAAAATCGCAACCATGACAAATATTAGCGATAGAGCGGATAAAAAAGAGGCGAAAATATTGATCAGATTTCCCATCCGGTTGGAATCATCCATAACTCTGGACATTATCTTTCCCGTTGCCATGCGATCATAGAAACCAACATCCAATTCTTGCAATTTCTCAAACATCTGTACACGAACACTCGAAATTGAGCGTGCTGTTATGATCCATTGAGTTTTTACCATCCCATAAAATATTAGCCATTCAATCAGGGTTCCAACAAGATAAATCCAGGCCACAAACTTGATAAATTCAAAATTAGGGGCTTGACCTTTTGTTTCAAGTTCATTTAGGGCATTTCTTACCAGAAAAGGAAGACTAATTGCCACCGCAGAATTTGCTGCAAGAAGAAAAAATAGAATTATTAATGCTTTTTTTTGTGCTGATGCGTATCCACTCAGTCGTCTTAGTGTCTCCTTAGTACCGTATTCCTGGTCAAAATAGGCTTTTTCTGGTCTTTGTCTGAATCCCATTATTATTCCTCTTTATGTGCTGGAAGAGGGATATATCCCTCGAAAATATCTCTATAAGGCTCGAATGTCTCCAGTAATCCAGCATGAGTTCCAATTTTTTCAATCCTTCCCTTGCGCATAAATACAATTCTATCTGCATTTTTCAGGGTTGATAAGCGATGTGTAATAATTATTGTTGTACGTCCCTTGAGTATGTCAACCAATGCCAATTGTATTTTTCTTTCAGTTTCAGCATCTACAGCACTGGTACTATCATCAAAGATCAATATTTTTGGATCAGTGATAAAAGTCCTTGCAATGGCAACTCGCTGCCTTTGTCCACCTGAAAGTGTGATTCCTCTCTCACCAATTACAGTATCGTACCCATCTTTGAAGTCAATGATAAATTCGTGAGCTTGAGCCGCCTTGGAGGCTGTGATAATTTTTTCTTCGCTAATATCATGAGCACCATAGGCAATATTTGTTTTTATAGTAGTACTGAACAAATACACATCCTGGTCAATAATTCCTACAACTTTTCTAAGTTGATTGAGATTTAAATCTGCAACATTCATACCGTCAATCTCAATACTGCCAGAATCAACATCATATAATCTTAATAATAATTTGCCCACAGTACTCTTTCCGCTACCAGTTGGACCAATTATCGCTATGGTTTCTCCTTTTTTAATTTCCAGCGAGAAATCATTGATTGCATTATGACCATTTTGATCATAAGAGAAATTGACCTCTGAAAATCTAATATTGCCATGAATATAGTCCAATTCTATCTGTTTTCCCTTTTCCAATCGGGCCTCTGTTTTTAGAGTAGCAAATATTCTTTGTGCACCTGCAAATCCAAGCATTATTGCATCCAAAAAAAATCGCAAAATACTGGTCGGGAACAGTAATAAACCCATTAAAGCAATAAATGCGATCAATTCGCCTATACTTATGGCTTCAACTGGAATTGTAAAAATGTTTAGTATTGAAAGTTCGGTTTGTCCTCTTTCAGATGCCTCAATAAGGTGAATTCCCAAAAGAAAAATTGCGGATGTGATTAACCCAAGAATTAGAGTGGGAATAAATAGTGCTGAGATGGCTCCCCTTTTGATAAGAATATCCTCATATTTTTTAATATCATCTTTGAAGAGATCCTTTTCCATCTTCTCAGCACTAAAGGTCTTAACAACCCTGATGCCTGTAATATTTTCCTGAAGAATCGAATTAATCTCAGCAAGACGTTCTTGCCTTTCTAAAGAAACAGGTTGTAAATTTATAGCAAACCTGTAAAGGAAGTAGATATAGAATGGGAGTATAATGATAAACAATACGCTTAGTGTTGAACTGAGGGTAAACATTGCAATGGCTGCCGCAATAAAACCAAATACAGCAGTAATCACTGCGCGGATTCCAGGAGATACTGCAAAAGTAAGATTTTGTGTATCCTGGGTTGCTTGACTCATCAAATCACCGACTCTTGATTTATTGAAAAAATCCATCTTCTTTTGACTTAAATTATCAAATAATTCCAGTCTCACTTGCATTTCAACATTTTGCGAAATTTGCTCGTTTAATATACTTGCAATATAGGATAAAACACCTCTTAGTACTCCAAAACCTATAATTAACAACGAAAAAAAGACCAACTGATCAATATCTTTATCTGGAATTGCAGAATCAATAGCTTCACCAAAGATGAGGGGAATTAGAGTCTGCAAAATGATTGCAAAGAGGGTTAGAATCGAGATTATGATTAATTTTTTCTTATGTTGTAAAACATGACCCATCATCCAGTAGCGATGGGATCTGGAATAATATTTAGGATTCAAAAAATTAAATATACTATCTTCCTTCAAGATATGTCGACTCCATTCTCCACCTAGGATGCACCCTAATAAAGACTAATAATGGGGTTGTTTGATTCAGTAACTGAAGAAGCTTGATGGAAGTAATAACATTTAGAGAGATCCAATATTTCAGCTTATTGTAATATTTCAAGTATCAGCATTTTAATTAATTTAATAATACTTTATCATTATGTGAGTCCTCAAATCCCATTGTCAGGATTTAACAGGACGGAATGGAAGTTTTTAGTCCTGTTTTTGCTTAGCGAATCTTGGATATTTGCTAGTTTTTGGGTAATCTTTCTCACTAATAAAGGATGGTCACTTATTGATGTTGCACTGGTAGATTTGACATTTTACATCACTGTATTTGTATTTGAGATACCAACAGGAGCCATAGCAGATAAATTTGGAAGAAAATTTTCTGTCATTTTATCAAATATACTCTGGTTTCTCGGTATACTAATCTTTTTCATTTTGGATCAGCTAATTTGGTCAATTTTTTCTTTTGCTATTCTTGGTATTGCGATGACTTTAACTTCGGGAGCTCGAGAGGCCTGGATATATGACGAAATTAAATTTCAACAAGAAGAACTGGGTAAAGAGATTGGGAATCGTTACCAATACGTATTTGGCACACTTGTGTCTGTAAGTTTGATTTCGAAAGCTGTAGGGGGAGTTTTGGGGGGAATTCATCAAAATGGATCCTCCACTTAGTAATATAAAATCAAATGTTAAATCAGCAAAACGGACTTTGGAAAGACTAGAAATAGAATTTTAATCAACAGATAACTAATGAATATCCATTAAAGTATCAATGAAATTTTAACTAAATTTCAATTCTTATCCACTGATATTTATTTAAATTGATTTGAAATTTATCTGATACGTTCACTCCTTCATCTTTCAAGAGGGAACGTTGATATTCTGCTCCACTAGGATTGGGTATGGAAATCTTCCCCCTTGAGTTAACCACCCTGTGCCATGGTAGTTGGTATTTCCTTGTCATACTGTGCAGAATACGTGTAACCTGCCGGGCACCTCTTGGATTACCAGCCATTGTCGCGATACTTCCATAGGTAGTAACTTTTCCTTTGGGTATATTTTTTATGACGTCAATAACCCGTTTGGTAAACTCCTGTACCACATATAACTGATTTAGCAGAGATAAATTAATATTCCTCCGATATTAGAGTGTAAAAAACTATTTTTTCAAAAATTTAGCTAAAACCAAATTCTCTTACATTGTCTACTGTGACTTGAGAAGAAATAGAAGATATAATGGCAGTGGTCTACGCATTATGGTAAGAATTGTGGAACAAATTATCAAGTAATGGTCTTTAAACAGAGGTAGAATTTTTTTTATGAAATGGGATTTTTGATTTATGCAAACTTTGCAATAAATTCTCTTAATGGGGTTTGATACTCTTTTGTGTATGAAAACAAGTCATTGTGACCAGCCCCTCTAATTGGAACCATCCGGGTAATTGTTGTATCTGGGAGTGACTGCTGGATCAATTTTCCCTCAGAGAAGGGGATTATATTGTCTTTGGATCCGTGAATAATTAATACAGGCTTTTCAATTTTACAAATTCTTGTATCATTTGACCACTCTTGCAAAGATTCGGGGGTGATTCCAGTGATACCAAATAATTTAGTCACCAAATTATATATACTGGCAAACGCACTTTCAAAAATGATACCTTTCAAATCCGGGGGATTTTGTGATCCAATTTCCGAGGCACATACACTCCCAAGAGATCTTCCCATTAAGAATAATGAATCCCGAAATCCTTCATTTGACATCCAATTCCTAAATTCCTGGTAGATAGGAACCGCATCGCTAATCAAACTGGAAAAAAAGGGTTTATCTGAGCTAAAACCATAACCACGATAATCAACGACCGCTAGATTGACATCACATTCAAAGAAAATTTGGAAAAGGTGGATGTAATCTTGAGCAATTTCACCATTACCATGAAACATTAATATTGTAGGTAAATCCATGTCCTGAATAAAACATAAGCCTCCGATTTTAATATCCTCCAGAATTTCAAAATTTAACAATTTGATATGAGGAGGTAAATTTATAGGAATATTGGTTTTCCTAGGATAAAAAACCACACTGCTAACAAGAGCACTATCAAGCATTGATAGGTTAAAACCTTTGAGTAATAATTTTAACTTTAGTATAAAATACCTTAATAAAAGCATTTTAAGTATCAATTTCCGCCTTATAATAAAATTTTAAATAAAATTATATCGATTACTGGATTAACTCCTTGTTTTTATGATTTATAAAATATGAAAAAATAGATAGTAGTTAAATCAATTAGAATTAACAACCATCGATTTATTAGACAATTAGTTTATTAACCAAGAGGGTATGATTAAATAAATTGAAAGTTCTACATATAAAGGGTAAAAATACCGAAGAACACCTGCCTAAGGATGACAAATATACTTTTTTTGATGGAGACGTATATATTTTAGATAATGGGCTTGAAATTTATATTTGGATCGGAAAAGATTGTGGTGTTGATGAAAAAACTGTTGGTGCCTGGATGGCCAACAAAATCGACAAAGAAGAAAGAGGAGACGAACCAAAAGTAATTACTGTATTACAGGGGGAAGAACCATCAGAGTTTACAAACCTACTCAATTTTGAAGTCATTGATGGCGATACAGCTGGATTTTTAGTTCACGCTGAGTTGGATATGGTTGAATACAAACTATTCCGAGTGTATACCAAAGAGGAAACCGCAAGTTTTGATGATGCTTTTGTAGAAGAAGTTCCTCTGAACCGATCATCACTTAATTCGAGCGATGTATACATCTTGGATGGAAATGAACTACTCTACACTTGGATTGGCACTGGTGCCAATAGAGAAGAAAGAGTAGAGGGACAAAAAGTAATGCAGAAAATAGACTCGGGGAGGCAGTATCTACCCCTACAATACACCGTCTATGAAGGTGAAGGGGGAAAATCAGAAAAAGCATTTTATGAAATCCTTGAAAAAACCGCGAAAACTGAAGGCCCAGTATTATCTGTTGAAGACCAAAGAGAATTGGAATTTAAACCTGAAGAGTCTCTAACCACAGAAGAACACAAGAAAGAAGCAGATAAGGAATTCGAAGATACACCTCCTGAAGAGATAACAAAAGCCGAACCGCAAACTGTAGGTGACTTACCACCTGACAGAGGTCCAACACCTATAATGTCGAAAGAAGATCTTGGGGGTGCCAAATTGGAATCTGGAGCTGAATCGCAAGCGGAGGAAGAAGCAAAACGAAAAGTCGAAGAAACGGCTAGGTTGGCAGCAGAGGAAGAGGCCAAGAGAAAGGCTGAAGAAGAGGCTAGATTGGCAGCAGAGGAAGAAGCCAAGAGAAAAGCTGAAGAAGCTGCTAGATTAGCGGCCGAAGAGGAAACCAAGAGAAAAGCTGAAGAAACTGCTAGATTAGAAGCCGAAGAGGAAGCCAAGAGAAAGGCAGAAGAAACTGCTAGATTAGCAGCCGAAGAGGAGGCAAAACGAAAATCCGAAGAAGAGGCTAGATTGGCAGCAGAGGAAGAAGCCAAGAGAAAGGCAGAAGAGGCAGCAGCAATCCCCAAGCAAGCAGTTCAACCAGGACCAGATGTAGGACCTTCATCCTCTAAACCAGAAGCCACCCCAGTTTCAGACCCACGACCAGTTTCTGGAGGTGCTATAAAATTATATTATATTGATGGTGGTTTTATCGAAGAAGCAAGAAATATCGACAAAGCGATGGCAACAATCGAGATCGTTGGTACAGGTCTGGGTGGAGTAACAAAGTTAAGTTTTAGCGCTGGAACCGGTTTAATTTTGCGAAGAACAGCATCTAGACAGGCTGAGAGCGTAACAAAGTCCGGTTTCTTACTAAAATCTGGAGAACGAGTTGGAGTTGGTACCAGACTAGAAGTCATTGAAGGTGATTCATTGACTGAAGCTCATTTGCGTGAAGGGCACAAATATAACCGTTAAAAATTTTAAAATATAATTTTAACTTCAGCGGAACATACAAACTCCAATAGTAAAAAAAATTGTGTGTCTTTCACCCCTATGATTTAAACTAGTCTAGCATCTTTGGTTTCTTTT
>CAZRLL010000165.1:600-8424 GCA_964600735.1 uncultured archaeon | reverse complement strand
GAATAGCTGCTCTATTGTTACTAGCTTGGTGCACATTAACTTTACCATGGTTTCCCAGGGGTACTTATATCAATTCTCTACTTCTCATATTACAAATTATTATAGCTTATATTGCAATTTTTATTCCTGAAACCACCTTGATATCACACGCCCAGGTGTTACGAGCAAGGTATTTGTACGAAAAAGTATCTGATTTGCAAATAATTCAAAGAACAGGCATAATTTCAAATTCATCAATTATTGATTACATGAATGCATTGCCAATTGAGTTGTTGAGTGAAATACAAGATTAGAATGGAGCAAAGAATTTTTCTAAATCAATATTTGTAATTTTTCAATACTATAAAAATTTTGAATTGCAAAATATCTTATTTCGCCGGCTCTTAGAGCACAATTCAATCCAATAAATATTTAGAGTGGATCTATCAATGATCAGGTTAATTTCTCTCCAAAAAATTTAAGAATTAGTTATTAAATCAGCTTTCGTGGCTACATGTTCAGTCTGTGGAAGTAAGGCAAAGAATGAAAAAACCTTCACCTCATCGAGGCACATATCATCAAAGAGACACCAAACCGCGTTGGGAAAAGTGGAGAGTACATCATCACCTCCACGTCAACAGCAAGGTCTAGGAAATAACGTTATTCTTGCTACCTATTTCTCCTGAAGATGTTAAGAAGCTAATGACCGGTTATCGGTTTCCTGACGGAAGATTGATGACTATTAATGATTTACAATATCCTAACTCCTTGGACAGTTGGCAAAATGAAATGTATGCTGATATTAATCTTGCTAATATTGAAGATTATCACATTACTCCAGCCATAGACGTGAATGGTAATTCACCAGGGGCAAAAGATATTAATGGAGAAGATATTTATGATGGTACTGCTAATGGACGGACTTTAGATCACTTTATTAAATATCCCGATGTAAATTTAAATATCCGAGGACAGACCTCATTTTACGAATATTGGCCCGATCCTGAAACTTTGAGGACAAGGCTATTTACACTTTCTGATGGTCAAAGAGTGTCAGGGTATATTCATCGACAAACATTCGTTGTAAAAGGAGAAATATATGAGTACAAGACGGCCGTAATATTTGATAAAAATCATCCTCGTGCAGCTGATAATAAAATTTCAACTTTTGATGAGGATGAATATCATCGACTTCGAGATGATATGTTGAATGATCCTGAGTTAAAAATTGATGGAGAAGATGTTGATCATGTTTTAATAACATCATATGATGATAACAAAGTTTCTGCATCAACTATGTTGAGGACAAAACATGGTGGTCTTGAAGGTCTTCGGATCAAAAGTGATGCTGGAGATAATGCCTTGTATTCAATCACTGTTCGAAATTCAAATGGGGAAAAGGTCCAGATAATAATCCCTGTTGAAGGACAAGGACGTGCGGCTGCAGCATCAAAATTTGAAAGGGTTCTTTCTGGGGAATATGCTATATGCGCAGATTATGGTAGTTGCGCTATGAGCACTGATAATGATTTTGTCTATCTCGGAAATAACCAAGATATACCAAATTTGGCATCTGATCATAACGTTGCTTCTCATTCTGGAATTAAGCCTAGTAATATCAAAGTACAAAGTAACCCTTTGTCTAATTCCATTTCGAGCAAATTTAAACCCGATTTCATGGATGAAAGTGGTGTGACTTGGGTATATTCAGGAAGACCATTTTTCTACGTCAATAAGGCACATATCGACAATCCTAATGTTGGAATAAAAATCAAATTTGTTGTGCCTGAAGGATTAGATGAAGATATGACAATGGATTTATGGTATAAAGTTGCTAAATTTGGTGGGATTCACGTTAAAGGTAATGATCCGTCCATTCATGCTACACAATTTGTTTTTAATGACATTGGGGATTTTGAGGAATTTATAAAACGCTTCGATGAAAATTACGAAAGGGTTAATCCAAAGTTTCTTCCTCAGGCGGGACTTGAATTTACTGACATGCCTGATTTAAGACCGCAACATAAATACGAGCCTGATCCGAAATATGACCTTATGGTGGGTCTGTGGTCTAAGAAAGGAGGAAAAGTTTCAGGATTTCATAACCTTCACCCTAATGCACGTGGAAGAATGACAGACTACTTTAAAGAAAATGGATTTATTAAATTAGTAGAAGACTATTGGGAAATCCGAAAAGCAGGAAAAACTGGAGGTTTCATCCCTCCCACCCTTAGCAAAAATAGTCTCTCACTTGATGAGTCAGAAAGGACTGTAGAATATAGCAGTATTCTGGAGCTGGATAGCACGCCATATGTTTTCGAGGGTAAAATTAATTTCACTTGGATTCCAATCGAATTCGAGAACGTAGGATATTGGGTTGATTCTATAACTCCTGCTGATGATTTATCTGATCTATCTATCGATAGCTCTAATGCCGAAGAATATTTTTCGAATGCCATGTATTACACCTTGTCGTCTTCAATTGATCAGATGATTTCTGAATTAAAGGGTGTTCTCTTTCCTAATTTTTATGAAGACGTAATTGATGTTCCTTTCAATTCAACTCATACAGAATCTGAACGAATTTATCATTCTCTTGTTGATGCTAACGGATTTTCTGTATATTTGATTCTTGATTATGATATGACTCATGTATGGACTTTGCGAAATAATTCATACGTAAAGATACCGATTATTAAATATGGAATATACAATCCAGATCTGTTCCTATCTAAAAGCGAGATGATGATGGATCCTGCTTCTATTCAAACGCTCATAAATAATGGTCGGTTGCCACGTCCTGATTTTAGTAAAAATACGGTGTATTCCTATATTATATCTAAAACGTTCTTGCTTAGCACCTTATATGATTACAGATCGATAGTTGAATCACTCCCTGACACGTCGATATTCAGTTACTTTATACATTCAATTGATCCTCTAAGCCTTGATATAATAAGTAGAAAATATGAATATTATAAGTTAAAGGCACGATTACTTTCTGCTGATGAGACCGTGAAGATCGAAAAAGGACTGTTATCTTACAATTTAACAGCTGGCGAATATCTGACCGAATTTGAAGAGGGGCTATATCGTTATAATTTCGAGACTGCAAATCCCGTGGCTAATTCGGATGCATCTCAAATGCTTGTTAATAGAATTATCACTGAACAGTTGATTAATTCGCCGACTGGGAAATATTACTCTAGATCAGTTGGGTCCGGAATAGGTCAAAAGTTGTTTGGGGCAGATCTTCCTAGAAATGTTAAATTCGATGATCTATTCTGGGAGAATCCAGTATTTATTTCTCAATATGATAATAACTGGATGTTCAGTATTATTGATTCCTTTACTAAACCTTACGAATTAGGTGATCAAAAGTCTGGATGGCAAGAAGGAATTCTACAAGCTTCTGTAAGCGACCGTCATGTCGGTTTTGTTAGTCCTAGCGATACAAAACAGAACATAAATAATCTGTACAGGCTATTTCTGAAAGAATATCAAGGCCTCGGTTTGGTTTCTGAGAATGCTGGCTTTTTCAAAGCGCTTGGTAACGCGGTCGATCTGAAATTTGATTGGCGATTTGTTGATTGGGGAACCAGAAATGATGCTGGGAATATGCCTTTCTTCACAAAAATGTACTTTAGTATGGCAAGATCAATGTGGCTAGCAGATGAATCTGATTATATCACACTGTCATACACACTTGGTACACTTGGTGTTTAGATCCACTATGATGTCCATTGATCATTTGAATGTATATTTTTTACTTTTAACCCTCTCAGTAATAATAATATATGAGATTGTATAAGGTATCAATATGGAAAAACTATCTCAACTTCAAGAAGGAGAGATTTTATTTTTGAATGAGTTAAATTTAAAGAAACCTGTTTTATTCAAAGAAGTTGACGATAAAGGCGGAGGTCGACATTCTGCTGTTGAGGTAGTTAAAATTAATGGCATCGATCACATATATAAATTATTAATTACTGAAAATGAACTGGATTGTCTTCCTGATAGCATAGGAAATCTCACTTATTTGACGACGCTTGTTGTAAAATACACTCAAATCACGACCATTCCTAATAAAGTTGGAAAATTAACGAATCTCAAAACACTAATACTAATTGAAAATAAAATTAATAAATTACCCGTTGCGATTTCTATGCTTATAAACTTAGAATACCTGAATCTTATTCGTAATCGATTGGAAAGCATCCCTAATCTCGGTAAATTAAAAAAACTAACACATATTACAATGAGAGATAACAAATTTAAAAAATTCCCAGAGTGTTTGCGTGGATGTACTGCATTAGAAGAAATTGATCTATCTTTCAACGAGATCAACGAAATTCCTGATATTTTTGATAACTTGCTTATTAGTAGGATTAATCTAAGGTCTAACAATATTTCTAGATTACCTGATAGTTTTTATTCACAATCTACTTTAGGACAAATTCAGTTAGCAAAAAATGAATTACTGATACTAAATGACCTATCATCTATGACTAATCTATTTTCAATTGATGTATCTAGAAATAAATTGGAACAATTACCTGATAGTATAGGAAATCTAGATGTTCATCGGATAAATGCAAGCTATAATCAAATTAAAAATATTCCGGGTACAGTCGTTAATTGCTCTAATCTTAAGATTTTAGACATAAGTAACAACTATGTGGAATTCATTCCTGAATTACCATCAAACATCGAGAATTTAATGATCAGCAATATCAATTTAACATCATTGCCAGAGGATATTGGAAAATATCTAAACTTGGGTTTGATCGATGCCAACGATAATAATCTAAATAGTCTTCCTGAATCACTAAGTAACTTCGATCCAAAGGATTTTACTCTTAGGATAAAAGGTAATAATATAAAAAAAGATGAAATTAACAGAAAATTATGGCTGTGGATGAACAAACTCGATACGATCGAATCTGATTTTTTAAATTGGCAATATCTAGACTATTAACTTTTTAAAATAAGAATTATTTTTTTATAGTTTGGTGTCGATTATGAAATTTCATAAGAGTCGTACATCTATTCATGAAGTATCGATAGTTAGTCGTACATCTTATTTAATATCTGTTTGATATTAATCATAATCAATAGGCGGGTTAATTATCAAATACAATGCAATTTCAATTTTCTCGATTGGAATCATCTTGATTTTCAGATTGAAATCTGAAATTATGAAATTAAAATATACTATTAAATCCTAAATTTTGTCAAGTCCTTTGTAAAATAAAATATGTACAAACCTTATATAATAAACAATATGAATTACGGTTGACCTTTTAAGCCTTCAGCAAATCATCGTTTTAAGGAAGTAATTTAATCGAGGTTTTATTCTTGAACGACGCTGAATCTAAACGAACGATTACTTTAAAGCTATGCCTTGTGGGGCAATGGGGTGTTGGTAAAACCAGTCTAAGAAGAAAGTTCATGGGAGGTAGATTCCGAAGGAGTTACTTGCCTACTGTTGGAGCAGATTTTAGTTTCAAAGAAATCGAGATTGATAAAACCCCTTTCAGATTACTAACCTGGGATTTAGCTGGGGAAACAAAATTTAAGAACGTCCGTTCGCTTTACTTTCAAGGTGTTTATGGCTGCTTAGTTGTCTTTGATTTGACCGATAAGTCTTCCTTTACAAGTCTTGAAGAATGGATTCAGGATATCGAAAATTCAACAAATACCAAAGGAGTACCCCTGTGGATCCTGGGAAATAAGAAAGATTTGGTTGAGGAAGGTAATGGACCAATATCTGAAGATGATATTAAGAAATATGTTGATTCTTTAAGCCATAGATACCAGAATAGATTTAAAATTGGCTATTCTAAAACTTCAGCTATTACTGGAGATAATGTAGATTCCGCTTTTCAAGGACTTGTAAGGAATATTATGGAATGGATACCTACAAGGAGAAGACAAAGAGATGCCCCCTAAATTACACTATCACGGTACACCTGAATTATAAACCAGAATTTAACACAGTTTTCCATTGATTATTTCCAATCCAGTACCAATTTTGTTATATGGAATGGATTGATAAGGAACCTCGATTAAAAGGAATTTAATCATGTCAATACCAAGAATTCATCCCGCAAGAATTCAAACAAAAGTTCATCCCGGATTGAAGATAGATGATGAACCAACTATCGAGGAACAACGAGCAAAATTGCATGAGGCAGGATTAATAGCTGCGAAGGTCAGAAACCACATCGTATCAAAAGTTAAGCCAGGAGCATCTATATACAAGCTTTGTATGGAAGCTGATGATATAATCCGCAAGGAAAATGCCTTCCCAGCATTTCCCATAAATATATCGGTAAACGATAGTGCAGCTCATTACACGTCTCCTCCTACGGATCTTTTGACTATTCCTGATATTGGTATTGTAAAGGTAGATGTGGGGGCACACATTAATGGATTTATTGCTGATACTGCCCAGAGTATAGATTTGGATGGTTCGTTTAAAAATTTAATAAAATCCACCATTGATGCCACAGATACAGCTATCAAAGTAATAAGACCCGGCTCCAAAACAGGAGATCTTGGAGGAGTAATTGAGAAGGTCATTAGAAAATATGATGTCGAACCTATCCGGGAATTATCTGGACATTTAGTAGAAAGATTTATTGTTCATGCTGGGAAGACCATACCATGTATAGGTGGTTACAAGGGAGATACAGTAGAATTGGGTGAGATTTACGCAATAGAGACTTTTGCCTCCAATGGTCAAGGTTCAGTCCATGCAGATTTGAACAAAATTACTATTTACCGCGCAAGCCCTGCTAGGGTAAAAGTACGAGGCCCCAATGCTAGAAAAGTATTAAAGGCAGCTATCCATGATTTTGGTGGTATGCCTTTTGGTGAACGCTGGTTAGAGAAATCGGGAATAAATAAAGCCCAAGCAAGAAATGGTATCAGAGAATTACAGAGGGTCGGTGGTCTTATCGAGTATCATGTTTTACGGGAAGCAGATGCAAATGCAGTGGTGAGTCAACATGAGCATACAATGATTATCACTGAAAATGGGGCAGAATTGACGACCAAGTGATTTTTAAAATTGTTATTTCGATTTTATTCTTCACTCTCCCCAATTTTCCATTCAATTTTTATTTATAATATATTGATGGCGGATTTAATGTAATATTTCTCATTTTAAAAATATCTAAGTTTCTGTAGGTTTTACGAAGAAATGTTATAGCAATTTCAAATACTTTTTTTCCAATTATTCAGAATAATTAAATTAAGGAATTAATTAGCTAATACAAGACCTAGTTCTGATAAAAAAAATATAGTCACTCCAAGTATATTAAATACTAGGAGTAACCATCTAGAAATAATTATCGCGCTGATGCGTGAATAAAGGTGAATAAATTATATTTGACGATGAGATGGAAAATTGTTCGACATGTGGATTATCAACAGATTTGTGCGTATGCACCGAAGTAGCTAAAACCGACGTAAGGCTTAAAATCACTATAGAACGGCGAAAGTGGGGTAAGTTATATACTATAGTAAATTTCTTACCCAATGCAAAGGATTTCAATTTGAAAGATATTGCTGTAAATTTAAAATCAAAGCTGGCGTGTGGTGGAACCGTTAAGGGTGAAACCATCGAGTTACAAGGTAATCACGAGTTCAGAGTTATACCACTCTTGGAAAGCATGGGTTTTGTTGGAGATGATATAGATATTATAAAGAAACGTTAGAAAGCCAATAAATTTTTAATATGAAATGACATATCATTATTAGCCAAGATTCTATTATACAAATTGTTCAGCTATTTTAAAAAAGGCTTTTTCGATATTTTCTCCTGTTTTAGCACTTGTG
>CAZRLL010000165.1:0-590 GCA_964600735.1 uncultured archaeon | reverse complement strand
CTCACGAACATGACTAATATATGCTTTGACATCGTCCTCGGTTACCGTGTGGTTATCAAGATCAATTTTATTAGCAACAATTATTATTGGTAATTCCTTATGTCTAGGAGTCTCGTAAAATTGTTCAAACCAATTATCCAAGTTTGCAAATGATTTTCGAATGGTAATATCAAACACAATAAATGCAGAATGACTACCTTCCATATAGCGTTGCAATAAGCCCTCAAATCCACTCTGACCAGCTAGATCCCATATCTGCAACCTTACAGTTTTACCAGCTGTCATCTCAATTGATTTGGAAGCATAACCAGCTCCAATAGTTGCAATGTGATCCTCGGTAAAGGTCTTTCCCATGTAATTCAATCTAATGGAGGTTTTCCCAACCCGTTGATCTCCAAGTAGCACTAATTTTAAAAAAGTAGTTTCTGCCAAATTTCGTACCCCACACCAGTTTTATACAACTTCTTTATTATTGGTGATTTTAATAAATTAATGTATGTCTATGGCACAACTTTGTCATTGATTTTTGAATTAATAGTTAAAATATATGGAATTTATTCCAATAATTACCTGGCTCTAATTTTTCTGAT
>CAZRLL010000164.1:0-8482 GCA_964600735.1 uncultured archaeon | reverse complement strand
TTATTAGATGACCAAACTAATTCATTCTTTCCCTTGTATGACAACGATATTAATGGGATAATTAGGGATGACAGCATTTTTGAATCTAATTCCTTTGTTGCTAATGCATTAATGCAAGAAACAGTATCTACTTCTTTTCCATTTGAAGTATCAATAACAACACAAAATGGAGCTCCTATAAATACTCAAATTAATTTGTCATATGAATTAAATAACATAACCTTTGGTGGTTCAGCTACATTTTTTACACATTTCATAAGCGGAGAAGTGAAAGTGAAAATTGAAATACTCAAAAATGGTGTCACAATTAAAAGCTTCAATGATCTTGTTGACATAACTGGAGGTGTAAGTGGATCATTTAGTTACAAATTGTTAGAAAAGGGTTTTTATGATGTAGTTGTTGAATTATCAAAAGAGGGGGAAATTACACTAAGTCAAACTTTTAGTCTTCAATCATTAGGCTTTATTAGAACTCATGGTGAAGACAGTTTTGTTAAATATACTGATACTCCTTCTTTTATTACAGATATGGAAATCACAGATGAAAATAATATTGCACTTGAAGGTTTAGAATTAACTTATTTAATAAAGACAGAAAATGATACAATATTAAATCAGCAAAATTTAACGACTGATAAAGATGGATCTATTTCTCTGGATGTTAATATTAATAATTTAAATATACTATATGATTCAGAGCTAAAGGATCCTGATGATTTTGTTCATATAAAACTAGTATTAAACTCTTCAAATGCTATGGTATTCTCATTGTCTGATTTTGAAGCAATTTATAATTTAACTCTTTATCAATCCTCATTAAATGTATTAATCAATCCGTCAATATTAGAAGTAACTCAGGGATTGGATAGAGATTACCAATTCCAAATAACTGTTTTAAACCAAAATGATGATCCGGTTAATCTTGCTCAAGTAAAAGTAATTGGGAATAATATCAATCCGAATAATGTTGAGATTAGAACTAATGCTAATGGCATTGCTCTCATAGAGATAAATAGACAAGAAATTTCTAGTCTAGTTCCAAATGAATATACGGTATTGGATATTTCAGTTTCTCATAATGACTATCCATTAGAATCGAGTAAAACTAATATGTATGTTGAAGGTAACAATATTCGTATATTTTCCACTCCAGCTCAAAAAGAAATTAGAGAGAAGACATTATTAGAAACTACTAGTGATCAAGTATTTTTTAAGATTGATACAGAAGACTCCTATGGTAATCAATTATCATCTCAATTAAGATTTGATTGGGTAAATAAAGATGGAGTGGAGATTACTAATCCTGATTATCCGGATTTACCTGGTGATTCTAGTATTGCCCCATTATCATTTAGTATAAACCCATCGAGTCTTAATGCAGGAATTTATGGAATAAGAGTGACTGCAAGTAAAACTGGATTCATAGACTCAAATTTTCAAATTGATATTAAAGTCAGGCAGGCTACCTTAACTGAAGCAAGTTTAATCATAGTGGGCCTAGTAATCTTTACTGTCGCATTATGGGTTTTAGCGTGGGGAAAAGAAATCTTCTTAAAATCCATTGGTAGGTTAAAAGAATGCCCACATTGCAAGGAGAATACCAAAGGTAATGCCTTAGTTTGTAGAAATTGTGGTAGAGATACTTTGTTTCAAATAGTAAGTAAGAAAGATGGATCCAAAGATGATATTTCTGACGGAGATATACCCGACATCAAAGATGATTATTCTGATGAAGATATGCCCGAAATCAAAGATGATTTTTCTGACGAAGATATACCCGATATCAAAGGTGATCATTAAGAATCAAACCTAATAGACTAACAATGCTTCACTAAGATCTATCATTAAAAAAATAAAATTATCTTATTTAGTCAATTCAAATCATAAATCATACACCTAGTACTGCTGAAATTGATTTAACTTCAAACAGATTTAATTCATAAAAATACAGGTATGCCATATATACTATCGGTGGCGGTAATTATCTACAATTTTGGTAAGCATATGAAAATTTGCGAGTTTCATTATTAATTTTCCAAAAATGTAAGATCGGTTAAAGTTGAAGAAAATCTTGATATTTTTGAAATAGTCAATCTGATAAACTTGATAAGAAATGAAGTATTACGACAGTAAGTTAGTAAATTAAGAGGTTTTTTTGATTGTCAGTTAGAGTGAACCAAAAAGTCGCTAGAGGTCTTTCAACCGAATTACGTGCAATAACCAGCGAAGCTAAAATAGATACATTAGCTCTTATCACCGTAACTGGTGCTCGTGTGGCATTCTTTAGCAAATCAAATGCAGACGCTTCAGAACTATCAGCCATTGCGGCATCTCTGGTTAATTCAGGTGGATTGGCAGCCTCGAAGCTGGGATTCGGTGATTTAAATGATGTTATGGTTAGAGGTGGGAGTGGATTTATTATTTTAAGATCATTAGGTAGATTTGTCCTAGTAGGTGGAACTAAGAATATATCCGCATTTACCAAAGCTGCGGGTGTATTAGTATCTCATTCACAAAAGCTGATGGGTATCTTGAAGGAAATACCTGATGAAATGTATTAATTACAAGTGATTACTTTTACCGTAATACATCGATTTTTATCATTTTAGATGAGAAATGAAATTTCATAAGTGAAAAGGTATATATCCGTTTAAATGTTATTTTAATTAGTGAAAAACAAAGCCGACCCCGACAAAGGTAAGGCAAGTACAAAGTCAATCGAAATAGTTTCTGATCCCGAAAGGATTAGAATTATGCTAGATGAGACAAGAAGTGAAATTCTAAAAATAATAAAAATGGGTACTAATCGACAGGGAAAACCATCATATGACTTGAGCGTTGGTGAAATATCAGATAGAATTGGATCTGCACCACAGAGGATATACTTTCATGTGGACAAATTGGTGGAATGCGGCTTTCTTGAGAAAAGCAGAGAAGTGAAGAAGAAGAGATCGAAAACCACCTATTACAAAAGAACAGCCATGGCATTTATCATTAATTACAATACAGATAATCCTCCAAAAGATATTACTACTAAGACAGAAGAATGGGTCAGGAACATGCTTTCCAGCTTTGATATAATTCTGGATAGGGCTGAAATTTACACATTATTTGAGCTGGTTAACAAATTATGGCAAAGATCGTCTATCCTAATAGAAAAACTATCCACTAAAGTATCAACAAAAGTTTCCTACAAAGAATTTGATCGGACTTTCGGATTTCTTAATGATCTGATGCTTCATAATGACGAGGAGGTAAGGGAGATAAGGGATAACATTTCAAGTATTATCATCCCCAAACTTCTCAAACCTGATATTGAGACAGAGACAGAGATTGAGAATGAAATAAGACCCAAAATTGAGCTAAACTTTACAATTTGACTAAAACAGAACCAATCATATGTGAAATTTAGAATAATCAATAAAGACTCCAACCGATTGACAATCTTACATTTCAGCAAAATAATTTAAAAACTAGGTATCTAGATGTATTACACCAGAATCAAAATCAGGATCAATTCCAACTACAACCGGTCTTTCTGGATTACCAAATAAATTAAATTGTAGAAGGGTTGCAACTTCTTGATCGGGGATTTCAATCCCTTCCAGAGGTTTCTCTAATGCTCTTTCAAGTAGGTTTTTATGAGTATCAGATAAGGAAGAATAAATCGCCTTGTTTACTCCCATCTGTACCTCTCCAATTGTCTGCACCTCATCCATCAAATCAAGCATCCCAATTTTAATACCATCGGCAAATGCACAAGCCCTCCAAGAACTAAATTCTCTGGGATTATTTGCTGACGGTGATGTTGCTCCATAGTACATGGCACCCGCTCTTAAAGCATTATACAGTAATGGACCAAAAGCTGCAGTAGAACAACTCTCACTAAATATTAATGGATAATTTTTGAATTCTAGGCCGGACATATGTTTATAATTCATTATCGTACCCGAGGATGATATCCATTCAAGGGGTGAACCATGGATAGTTTCAGAAATTAATCCATCACTTACCTGCATGATTAGTTCTGCATTTTCTAACTTACTTTTATGTTGGTCATCATATTTTCCAACTAATGACAAATCAAATCCCAATGCTTTTACAGCTTCGATAGTTGAACTTGATCTCTTCGGATCAGTCTCAAATAGAAAAGCCTCATTGGAATCACCAATCTTAATTTGCAGGTGTTTGGTAATTGTATCCATTGATCCAAAAATCCTACCTATCCCAACATCAAACATCCCTTTATTGCCAATATCAGCATATATTAAATCTGAGTAATGGATACCAAATTGTGTTTTGAATTTCATTGGTGGGAATTCTTGATTATCTCCGATAATAATGATTGAGGGAGTTTGAATTTCCTGCCAAGCATTTTCCATCTCCTTATCCAGAGTAGCCGGGTCACTAGCATTAATCTCTTTAAATGGGTATTCATTCAATCCACAAAGCAATTTCAATTGGGTTTTTTTTGTTTTTGAAAGTTTGGAACTCCATACTACAAGTGGAAATCTGGAAGAATGTTTAAAGTTCATACTAAGGTCTAACTGTTCAACAGAACTATTGGTTAGCCAAGGTAGCTGTAGTTTAGTCATATGCGTAAACACTCCCTTCAATAAACGTTAATATTGATGCCAGTAGTATTATCGCCATAATCTCTATTGGTGTTTTATTGAGGTAATCTAGAATCAAACTGACAAAAATATTAGGTGTAATTTCCTCATTTTGACGGAATACATGGCTATTTAAGCCAAACCTCAACACAGCTTCCGTAATTACCGGTCCTGCATATCTTGGAGGTAGTTGAGTTTCTTTTATATAGTCTGCAGCAAAAGTAATTAATGTATGATAGCCGGGAAGATTACGTATCAATCCTATTGGGGATTGGATCATTTTAATAAGTGGTTGTGTGTGCATTATTTGGTTAATTCGATCATTTACCTGTTGGTTTTTTTCAAATATAACGGATCCTAAAGCATGATCTGATCGCAACGCGTCCATGGTTATACCAAGGTATACATTATCTAATTTTGGGATTCTAGATTGATCCAATCCCAATAGACTAAATAACTTGTACAGATTGTTTATCTGAAGTATATTTGGTAAACTTAGATTCATCAACTCATTATACTTCCTAAGTTTTTCGAGCTGTGTGGGATGGAATTTTTTACTGAATTCATCGAATTCCGATATTAATCCTGGATGTGTGATTTCTTGGGCTAGGGATTTACCTTTAACTGCTGATTTATAAGCACTTTCGTACTGTCTGAGCATTACTTGGGTTTGTACAACATGTTTCAGAACAGTCGGGTATTTTACAGGATCTCCAACACCTGTTTCATAAACATCCAGTGCAGTTTCATAATAAGCATATGCTAGGTCATACTCTTTACGATTATATAAAGCATCTCCTTGACGAAAATTGGCATCTGCATAGGTTAAATTTTGTTCATCAATAACATGACCATACTCCTCGAGAATTTCCAATATTCTTTTGGAATTGAATACAACCCCGTCCCAGTTCTCGTTGCCTTGCGCATGCTGCATGCTACTGATCCGATTTCTCATATCTTCCTCTGCTTTACCTTTTTTAATTTCATAGTTCACATTTTGTCTCTGTATCGCTTCATCTAAGATGATTTCCAATTCCTTAAGTCTTATTCGCTGATATTCATCGATTTCTTCGTTAAATACCGCGGAAAATACATTTTTTGAGGTATCTGGGTTGATTTTTAGAGATAAGTTTACAAGTCTCAATCTTGAAGAAATTCTATTTTGTGCAGATAAAGTAGGTTCAGCTATTATTTCATTTAATAATTCTTCAGTCTCCTTAGTATCACCAATTAAAGATGAGATCCTTGATTTTATTATCAAACAGCTTTTGGGATTAGTAAGTTCGTTTTCATCAATCTCAGCTAAAAGGTCATTAGCTTCTTCATACCTAGCCGAATCTATCAATAACCAAGTTTTCAACAACTTAGCTTCATTTATTAGATGGGGATATTCATTTGCTAATGCAATTGCTAGATTAATTGTGATTAATGACTGCTTTATATTACCCCTTCTTTGTAATAATTCCGATTTTAACATATAAGTAAGGATTGAATTCTCTCCTGTTATCTTGCCAGCTTCAATATCACGGGAAATTTTCTGAATTAATTTAAAACTTTCAGAATAATACTTTTCTCTTTTCGAGGGTAGGAAAATTAAATCTCCGAAATATAAGTTCAAATGAGCTAGGATGAAACGTAATTGATCTGTTAATTCCTTTCTTTCAAGATTGATACTTAGTGTGAATGCTTCGTTATAGCCTAGTAAGGCCTTGATTACAAATGGTCTAGTTTCATAAAACTGTAATATAGCTGTTGGTATATTTGTAAAAACCGTTAATAGTTTATCATCGTCGATTTTATCTAATAATTTACTCTTACGAACAAAATCAAATTCTTCTACTACCCGTTCCATTTCATCTTTTGAGGGGAGGCTAAGATTACACAAATAACTGATCGTATTCTCTAATCTGGCTATATTTTCCTCTTCCTGCTCTTGATCTTCAACCACTTCTTCTTCTGTTTTATCGATTGGACTTTTGTGACCACATCTAACACAAAACTTTGCATCGTCTACAATAGGATTGCCGCATTTTTCACAAAATTTTAAATCGATATTAATAGTAGAGCCACAGGAGACACAAAATTTATTTTTCGGATCGATTTGCTTCCCACAAGAATCACAGACATAGGCATGGCTCATTTAATCGGTTCCCCACAATTTGCACAAAAATCATTTGTTAATACGTTTTCATCACCACAATTTCCACATTCTAATGTAGCCTTTTTCTTTTCTTGCTGAATTGAATTACCAGTCAGATAATTACCAGCTGGAGTTGGATTGGTGGGTGCAACCGGATTAACAAAACTTGGTTGAACCGGTTGGGGAGTGTATTGCACGCTTTGTCTATGAACCATTGATCGATAATTTTCTCCATTCTCTAGTATAATTGGTTTTATCTGGGGAAAATTATCTTTATTGTAGAAATATCCTGTTAGAAATATTGGGATGGCAAGGAATAAACTCAATGCACCCACATCAACAATATTCCTAACTACTTCAATTTTAATCCAGTTTTGAGCCAAGTATAAACCCGGTAAGGTGAGAAGTGCAAAAAAATAGGCAGCACTCCTAGAATTCTTAAAAGAGAATAGTTCGGTCACTCTTTCGCCCATTTCTACCCTTCTTCGATATTCTTTCAATCTTAAAAGTTCAATTTCACTGATTTTCTGATTTCTGATTCTCCATCGGTGAATTCTCTGGGGTTGAATCAAAAGGAAAAGGAGCATAAAAATTACTACAAAGATGGATATGTTTAGATAAGCGAATAACTCAGTTTTTGGCAGTAGTACTAATGAGATTGCGAACATAAGGAAGGGGAGGAATGCAAGAATACTCCATTTAAATAAAGAATATTTTTTATTCAGGTTGAGAGTGATCGGAAATACTTGCACTAGATTTTCATCATATTTTTTCATTTCCTCTTGAGAAATATTATGTTTACTCTTGTCCTTGAATTCAGCATCTACCGTCTGACCACTCGAACCAGATACCTGAACTTGGTGGATCTTTGAACAGGCAACACATTCCAAGCCCTGTTGTTCACTATCTCCAGCTTGTATACGGACAATCGATGCCTTCTCTGATATTGTACAAAATTCACATTTATAATTGATAACCTTGTCTGATCTCTTAATAATCTTTAAACTCGATTGCTTTGACATTTAGCTACTTAACCCTTGAAAAAAAAACTATGTAACTCTATATAACAATGTCGGACAATTTTTATTAATTGTATAATTAAAATAGTATTGCTTACAAAAATAAATTTTCTCTGTTTTTGCATCGAATTTGGTTTTGTCAATGTTAAACCAGACTTTTAGTATTATGATAATTTTCTATTCTAGTTTACATTCACAAATTATCGTATCTAAACTCATTGTTGATATCCGTTGCATATCATGTTAGATATCATTCCTACCGATAAAACGGCGGGATTACTCGATGGTTCTAATGTTTTGGGCATAATTTATTTTTCTTTAAATATTCACCTCATTGGTCAAATTTACAAAATATCAAATCATTAGTAAGCCTAGATCAATAATTGATCCAATATTATCACAATTCCTCAACAAGATAAAGGATTATGCTTTTAACTTAAGAAATCTTGAGAATACTTGTAGGAATTTATTTCAGAAGGGTTTTTTTCGCTTTTCCGTGAAATAGTAAGGTTGGGTATCTTTGTCAAAAGAAGAAAAAGATTATGATGAGAGTAGCATAAATGTTTTGGAGGGAACCGAGGGAGTAAGAAAACGGCCTGCTATGTATATTGGGGCCGTATGTATAACCTCTACTGGATTTGGCAGAAAACCAGCTATCGCTTATAACAGATCTCAATATACGCAAAAGTAAATTTTCAAGAATATATTGT
>CAZRLL010000163.1:0-8488 GCA_964600735.1 uncultured archaeon | reverse complement strand
CTAATGGAAAAATTTTATGGGATTATGAATTTCAATTGACGGATGATATTGGATTACATGACCAATTAACACTCAGTACAGTCAATATTGGAAAATTTAGTGATTTGATATTTGCTGCTGGTGGAAACTGGGGTACGAAGCTGGAAGAAAGTGTAATGGGATATGCAATTGACCCTGTTGAAGGTATGCCAATTGCTGGATTGCCCACGGATATTCTACCCATAAGTACAGCTGTTTCAAATCTCAATTATGGTTATCCGGTTGTGCTGATAGGTGATATAGCAGGTAATATCACACTATATTCGCTCTGGGAAGACCAACCATTGACAACGGTGGATCCACCCACAGAATTACGCGAAGAGCCATTCGTAAGAGTAGGAGCCGATTTCACAAGAAGAACTGAATTCTTCTTAGCTGATGTACTAAAGAGCAATTCCCCGGGAATTGACGGTATAGATGATATCATTGTGGTTGATGATGATTATATCGGTGTTGCAGATACTTATTTATTGGAAACCGATCCTAGCTTCAACGAAGTTGCTTGGGATTACTATAAACCAGGTATTGGCCGATATATGGGCGGTGCAAAAATCGGTGATATAAACAATGATGGTGCATTAGATATTGTTGTTCCCTACAGTAATATATTATACGCGTTTGATCTTGCGAAAGGAACCAGACACTGGAAGTACACCTATCCAGGTGACTTTAATACGTGGGATGATTTCAATTTCATGCTAGTTGATTGGGATACAAATGATCCTGGACTAGAAGTCGTATTTAGTAGAAATGTAGTAATTGGTGGTATAAGGTATGTCGAATATGGTTGGCTTAAGGGGGAGAGTGAAGGTGAAGGTGCATCATCTAGATCAATTGCCGTTCATAACGCTCAAATTAATGTGGGTGATTTTGATTTTGATAATAAACTTGAAATGATTACCATAGCACCAGCCATATTCAATCCATTGGTAGCTAATTTCACATTCTTTGATACTGACTTTACTTTGATGGGTGGATTATCGTCAATCACAATAGGATTACCTCCGATTTCAAATATCGCTGTTGCAGATTGGTTTGCAGGAATGACTGGTGATGAATTCATCCTATTCTTTGAATTTAGCCTGATTAATATCCCAGCATTTGCGTTCATATTGGAAAAATTCCCCAGTTTCCTGATTCATTTTGGCTATGATGGTACAAATCTCAAATTGGCAGGAACAAATAGTATTATTGGAATTTCACCACTCCAAGGTTATACAAAGAAAATCTGGACTAACGACAATAATGCAAATAAAATTGATTTTGATGGCGATGGTACAACTGATATTGTTGGTGAATCAAAATCTGGAGACTTATATGGAGTTGCCATGGGAACTTCAACAAATCCGATCATGGACATTGCAGGAACCTTTGAGAGTATTGCGGTCCCTTATGCCCGCAATCACTATTTATTTGGGGATTATTGTGGTATAGGGTCGTTCATTGCAGTTTCTTCAGGTAATTCAATTACGTGTTATGATAGCTATGGTTTCTCTAGCCAACCTACTCCAGTCTGGACTGTAAAAATTGATATTGATATTATCCAAGATATTGTGGCCGGTGATTTAGATACCGGAATAAATAATGATGATGTAATAGTGGTTGGTAAGAACGGATTTGTTTGGATTGTTAATGAAAACAGCAAACCTGCGCTTGGATTAAGTGGCATAGATGAAAATACTACGATAATTAAACCGAAACAGGATAATGTATTAACTGATAGGCTTATCTATATTGTTGGTGTTGGGTTATTGGTTTCTCCATTCATAGCAATAGCCCTTAGAAATAAATTCAAAATCAAAATTAGAAAATAAAAAGAATGGGGGAGGAAACATTCCTCATTCCTTTTTCACAATATTTTCATTCTATTTTTAAAATACAGTTAGTTTTCAAGTAAATAATAAATAATATCATCCAATATATGTCTCAAAATTCCTCGTGTTATGTCATTAACGCGTAATAAATTGGCGAATCTAGCTTTTACAATAAAGCTTATCCGATTATAATCGGATACGATAGCCTCTGCTACCTCCGTGTAATAAAGACATAGCAAGATAAGCTTTCCTTCTACCCTACAAGCATAAATGAGTGAAGATAATCCTTGAATTGTTGATGTAACCGGTAGGGGACCGAAAAGACCCTCCTGAAATTGATCATCTTCACCAACTAAACTATAGAAAAAAATACTATTTTTCATATATTCCTCATCGGTCAATAGATTTTTATTTAGTTTCAATATAACTTCTGGGCCCATGTCAGTTATATTTAGTACTGCTAACGACATTGCACCATTTAATTCATCGTAGGTTGTACCTGCTCTTCTTACAGTTGTAAGGGTGGGATCTTCTAAAACTGGTAATTTAGGTAATCCCACAATATTTGGCGAGACCATTTCAAATAATTTTGCCAATCGACTCTTCGAATACATTGTAAGAATGGATTGATTAATTAAATTTTTAACGAATTGCTTATCATACAAATATTGTAATTCGAACATAAGCTCATTAGGAATTTGTGCTAATTTTCCTAAGGTTTCAGCTTCACCAAATTGCCCCCAGAGTTCTGGGTCGGGTTCAATAACAGCTTTTTCGACATCTATTATCAACATACCTTGTGATTCTTGTTTGAATTCCTCTAAAATTGAGTTTCTTTGTTGTTTAATGATACTACGAAGGGTTGCTGATGAATGGGCACTTAATTCTTGAAAAAAGGCACTTAATATCATACAACCTACCCCAATTGTAGAAAGTTCCTCAACACTAGGAATTTCCTTTGTATCTGACAATATTGAGAATAGTTTACGTAACCTACCTATGGATATGGGTTTTTGAACGAAATCTATAGCACCCAAACGTAAAGCTGCAGATATCGCGTTACTTTGAGCTACTCCAGATAACATGATAATTTTTTCATTTGAAGATCTTTTTGTTATTATTTCAAGGAGTTCCAGACCGGTAATCTTTGGTAAAATGATATCTAGGAAAATTACATTTGCATTTAAATCATCAATTTGGTCTATGAAATGCTCACCATTTTCAAATGTTGCAATAACGTTATGACCAATCTCCGTAATCATTGAAGACACAGTCTCTCGTATAAATAGACTATCATCTATTATAATGCAATTGAGAGACATGATTAATATTCTAGATTGGAATTACTTTTAATTAATTTTAGGTTTGTGGAATCATTATCAAAAATGTCAAAAAAAGGAAAATTCGCTCAATCAAATCAAACTAATTTATCGAACTAACTGCAGAAAAAATATCTTAAAAATTGCAATAAGTATGTACACAAAGAATCCAAGGTATAGGAGGATTAAATATATTCCGTGTCCGTTGTTCCAATATTCGAAACATTGAAAAGGTGATATTAGAACGTGGTAGGGTATTTTTAGTTCAAAGCACGAAATAATTTAATACGTTTGTGAATTGAAATATGATAATTCACACGTCTTTTCAATAATGTTTTTAATTGCAAATTTAGAAAACATGAAATTCCTTAGTCGAGAGTCAGATTATGGGAATATAGAGTACAAATTAACTTTAAGCGATAAAATTAATGATCACTACAGATTAGAAGAATTAGCTTCTCAGATGAGATTTCGGCTTTATGAGGGAAATGGAGAAGCATTTTATTATTTAGGTGTTAGTGACGATGGTATTCCAAATGGATTAGCACCTGAAGAATTAGAATCGAGTATATCTTCTTTGGAGACGATTGCCAGTATTGCTGGAGCGAAATTAAAAATAATTAGGGAAGATAAAGGAAAAGATGGAAATATTGTGGAAGTTTTAGTAAGAAGAGAAAAGAATACAAATGAGCTACCGGTAGATATTAGAATTGCCAGTGTAGGCAATGTTGATGCTGGTAAATCAACTGTTATAGGTGTACTCCTTAAAGGGAATCTTGATGATGGTAGGGGATCTGCTCGTAGTCTTGTGTTTAGATATCTTCATGAATTAGAATCGGGAAGGACATCGAGTGTAAGCACAACTGTCTTAGGATTTGATATCGATGGAAAGATTGTTAATCACGATAGTGTTCATCCGCCAACAGATATTGAATTACTGGAACAATCAGTGAAAACAATTACTTTTAATGATCTAGCCGGTCATGAAAGGTATCTAAAAACAACTATTTTTGGTTTGATGGGAATGTTACCCGATTACGCAATGCTGGTAATTGCTGCAAATCAAGGCGTTTTACAGATGACCAAGGAACACTTAGGTTTGGTTGTTTCTTTGAAAATTCCAATATTCGTCGTTCTTACCAAGATAGATATGACTCCAAAAAAGAAGAAAAAACAAAGTCTGATGGATTTGAAAAAAATACTCAAGATCCCTGGTATTTCAAGAGTACCCTTGACTGTGAAAAATAATGATGATGCTGTTGTTGCGGCTTTAAACATCAACAAAAATGCAGTTATCCCAATATTTGAGGTTAGCGCGGTAACGGGTGAGGGTTTAGAGGAATTGACTCATTTCTTGGAATTACTACCAGTAAAGACAATATTCAAGACTGGAGCTAGTGGCGAGTTTCGAGCCTATATAGATGATACCTTTCATGTAACCGGCGTAGGTACTGTTGTGGCAGCAGTTGTATATTCTGGGTGTTTAGAAAATAATCATAATGTGCAACTGGGACCTTTTGATGATGGCTCATTTACTGAAGTCAGAGTAAAATCTATCCATTACAAACGTGTAGCAGCATCTCAGGTTGTGTCTGGTCAAAGTGCTACATTTGCCTTACATGGAATTAGACGGGAACAAGTTAGAAAAGGAATGGTAATACTAGATGTTGAGCACCGATTGGGTGCATCATATGAATTTGAAGCTGAAATATATGTATTATATCACTCCACAACGATAAGACCGGGTTATTCTCCTGTAGTTCATTGTCGTAGTATCCGTCAGAGTGCTAGAATGTTCAATTTTAAGACGGAATTATTAAGAACTGGTGATCGTGCTACGATAAGATTTAGATTTTTATACAGACCTGAACATGTACGATTAGGGCAAAGGATTGTGTTTAGAGAGGGGAGGACCAAAGGAATTGGAATAATAACAAGAGTTTTTTCAAGCAAATATTGAAGTAAGATGTTAAAAACTAGAAAAGATGGTTAATTTGGCAAATATAATAGTATCTGTGGTTTAATGGAAAAAGATATGGAAACCTTGTCTCCGAAGAAATCAGCAGATAGAGGAGCGGGAAAGAAGCACATTTTCGAAAGAAAAGAGGTTCTTGTTACTTGTAAGAAGATGGCGACATTAAACAAGAACTGCTGAACATGTATTGTATATACAAAAATGATCATGTATAGATAAAAACTAAAGTGATGATGTCAACAAATTTAATGAGAGAATGTTTAGGTCAACTTCAAATGGCACTTTTCAGTTTAATGAAGGGATTTATCTTCTGTTTGATGATGACTGTAATGTTTGTACTTCATTTGCTAAGACGATGAAGAAGTTATTTTGGAAGAAACTGAAAATTGTACCCATGCACCTTAGCTCGGTTAAAAATGAAGGTATTATGATGCTAGGCGATGATTATTGGAAGAGTTTTCATATAGTTGATATGGGAAAATGGTTTAGCGAGATTGCAGCAATTACGAACTTGTTGAAAATAATGCCATTGGGCAAGATTTTTGGATGTATTAGTGAATTTCCTCCTGCAAAATATTTACTCTTAAGATTGCTACGTTATTTCCAGGCAAGTAGGAGACGTGAATGCATAATTCAGTGAATTCAGTAATTAAATGATTGAACCTTAAACCTATATAATAACCTAAACTTGAACTATTCATGCCTTTATTTCGTGGATTACTGGTATCCTCCAAAATGAATTTTGAGAAATCGGCTGCAAATGAGATATATTTTGTGTACTAATATAGAAATTGATTAAACAAAACTTAAAGCAGTACATTCTAGCATTTGTGGTCCGATCCTGATTAAAATTCATGATAATATAGAACTTGGTGAACTAAACAACTTTTACATTCTGATGTACTCGGTTATATTTTTACTAGCGTTTTTTTGTAATTAATGCAAAATTTAGTAGACCTATTAATGTTAGAATTAGTGGGAATGATGAAGTAGGTCCCCCATTTGATATAGAAGAGGATGTAGTTGGCTTACTAGGGATTGTAGTTGATTTAGAAGAGGATGTAGTAGATGTAGTTGGTTTACTGGGGATTGGGGTTGTTGTGGTAGGAGTTGGGGTTGTTGATGTAGTCGATGTTTCAGTGTTGCTTATTTTAACTAGATAGATTTTACCATCAACATTTCCTGCATTGTCAATTACCTTTATCGTAAATTCATAATATGCATCAGCTAATCCCGTTGTATCAAATAATAATAAGTAAGGAGGGGTGCTTACATTCCCAATCAGGCTTGTTCCTAGTAAAAATTCAACTCTATCAACACCATTTGCATCAAAGGGGGAAACAGTGATATTTACAACGGCTTTTATTTGGGTTACAGTATGAAGGAATGGATTTACGGTAAAAGTCGGTTTGAAATAATCATGAGATATAATCTCATTAGAATAATCACTCTCACCCACTTTATTGACACCTGTCACGGCATAATAGTACGTTTTTCTCAGATCGATTGAGCTATCCTGATATGAAGTTGAGGTTACATTTGAAATTTGATTATAAATTCCACTAGTATTGCCACGATATACTAGATAATAGAGAATTATTGATCCACCATTATTAATGGGTTCTGTCCAACTCAACGTTGTTATTCCATTTTCAATAACATCCCGTAAATTCAAAGGAACAGACGATTTAACCAAAGGTGTAGTGATATTAATCTCTGAATAACTTCCTTCTCCAATGATATTAACTGCAGAAATAGCATAATAATAAATCTGACCAAATAGAATTGTTGTATCATTATATTCATTTTGTATTGTTGATGCTAGGAATGAGTAAGAACCAGGAATTGTACCCATGTAGATTCGATACTCAATTATTGTCGATGACCCTTCATTTGGAGTATTCCATGTCAGTTTAATTTTATTTTCGAGAAATTCAGCTTTGAGGTCAGCAGGTCTATGTGGTGTAAAATGCTTAATTTCGAAGAAGCTTGAAATACCCTCCGTAATTAATCCTTCTGAGCCCTTAGCGATAACCTTAATTAGAGAATTAGATCTATTAGAAATTCCGGTTATATCCCAGATAAAATTTGTTGTACTCAAATCACTAATAAGTAATTTCCAACTTAATCCTTTGTTAATTGAAAAATAGATTGAATAAAGTGAACTATGGTTGTAGGTGCTCCCGGTTTCTTCCCATTGAATATCTATTGAAATAGAATGGGATCCCCCATATGGACTGGATATTATTGGTTTTGTCATTTTATGTTCGATAACTAAAGGGAATTGATCTTGTGAACCTATACCACCATCTAAATTATAAGGAGTATCAACGATTGCATCTTTGGGTAATATGTCTGGGGTTGTATGATCATCCCAGTAATTATAGCTAAATTGATTGTTTGTTCCTGAGTCTAGTCCTTGTATTCCACCAATACAATTTGCAGGTACTGGATTCTTACAATTTGATTTAAAATTGTTCCACGTAATAATATTATCTGAGACAGTGGAACCATATGTGATAATACCCGCTCCTCCATTATTATAAACTGTATTGGCAGATATTGTATGATTTTTTGCACCCAATTTTAAATAAATTCCCGGATATGTATTACTATAAACAGTATTGTCGTTAAAGATATTATTCTCAGAAAACTCTGATTCAATGCCCCCTGAATTACTAAATATTATATTATGAGATATAATATTATCCTTTGAGGAGGAACCTATGTTAATACCGGATAATTTATTACCGTAAACAGTATCTCTATTTACAAAATTATGGGTTGATTTATATAGAATAGCAATGCCATGGTAATTTTTGCTATTATGCACAATATTATTAGTTATAGTGTTATATGCAGAATCGAATATCCGTATTCCCATATATTCGCTATCAAAAATAGTATTATTTGATACTACATTATAATTCGAGGATGTATGTAACTCTATGCCATCACCTGTATTATTGTAAATTGTATTATTGAAGATATGTCCATTCTTTACATTATAAAAATGTATTCCCCAGACTGCTCCACTTAAAATATTATTAGTAATTTCAAAAAATACATCAGTATTTCTAATTTTAATTAAGTAACCGGGGTGATTTGTAATGTTATAACCACTAATAACATAGCGTTTTTCTTCAGTTCCATTCCTTGATCCGCCTAAATCCCACCCTTTATTAGTGGCTTGTGTATAAAAATCATCATTTCCTTCAATCAAGATTGGATCATGCGGAGTGTATTGACTTGTTACAATGATAGGTGCGATTGGAGAATTAATATTATGTTGGAGTTCATTGCTAATTTGAGCTGTAGATGAACCATCTTGCTCGATTGAT
>CAZRLL010000162.1:0-8653 GCA_964600735.1 uncultured archaeon | reverse complement strand
AATTGTCTAGGTTTGTATAATTTTGTTCAATTTATTGTAAACTGTTCATAACCCTCATCGTGACAAATCTCATCCTCATTATCATTTTGTTTTTTACAATACATTATAATTGATTAATAAAAATGATTTACGTTGAAAATTTGATGATTTTTAGTCAATACAAATCTATACTACTAGAAGTCATCTAATATATGGATGGACGTAAAGATATTATCCTCGATATTGCAAATCGTTCCATCGAAAAAGCAATTCTACACAACGAAGAATGGGTACCATCACTAAATGATAAGGGATACACTGGTTTAACAGAAAACCAAGGGGCATTCACAACTATATATAAATTATTGAACGACGAAAAGTCTCTTCGTGGCTGTATTGGATATCCATATCCTATTTATCCACTTGTACATTCCATTGCTCTATCAGCCAGACAAGCTGCATTAAAGGATTCCCGATTTAAACCTGTGGACTCGAAAGAATTACCTGAATTGATCATTGAAGTTGAAACTTTAAGTCAAGTAAAGAAATTTGATTATAATTCGATCGAAGAATTGTATTCAAAGATTGAAATTGGAAAGCACGGACTAATTATCAGTTTCATGGGTTCTAAAGGTCTATTATTACCAAAAGTTGCTACAAGATATAACTGGGATGTCAAAGCCTTTTTAGAAAATACTTGTAAAAAAGCAGGACTGCCAAGGGATGTCTATTTGCGTGATGCAGTAGAAATTCTTTACTTCAGTTCTCAACTCTATGCTAATTGAGTCTATAGAAAAATGTTGGTTCTATCGATCATTGTGCAAGTTTAGCGATCGGTTCGCCACAATACGTACAAAAATGATTGGTTGGATTGTTCCCATAATACTGTGGTAGTTGTGGAGTAAAACAAGAAGATCCCAATACCTCGTTTTGCATAAAATGTGGACATAAAATATGAATCATTAGCAATGATATCTCAATACAAAATCCACCAGTATTACATAAGATCAATAGTGCTAAAATACGAACGATGGTCGATTTTTCCTCCGTATAATTTTTTTATAGCTAATTTTTCGCATATTTCATCAGCAATTATTGAAAATTGTTTTGTGAAACTGGAATTATGCACGGATAGACTAATTCATATAAATAGTCTGTAGACCCAAGAGAAAGTAAAGATTAATAATCATAGTGCATTGGAGATCTAATAATGAAACAGTGATCAATCCAGTCTTGCACGTGTAACCTTTCTCATAATGGGTAGGGCGATAATTGAGACAATGAAAAAAGATGCAGGAAAAGGTGAATCTCCCCTGTTACTTTCAGAATCACTTGTGAATTTATCAGAGAAGACTGTTGTTGTAATAGTATTTCCATCTGTTGTTGTAATAGTATTTCCATCTGTTGTTGTAATAGTATTTCCATCTGTTATTGTAATAGTATTTCCATCTGTTATTGTTACGATATTCACATTTGTTTTTGTTACTGAAACAGTAGTTGGGATATAGGTAGGAATTCCACTGGTATCGATTATAAAATCAGCATTAAGCCAAGTTTTTGTTTGAAGTTGATGAAGTATTGTTCCTTGGTAGGAGATTGTAATGGTAACATTTGTCCAGCTAATAAATTGAAGGGATAGTGTTGCATCGCGTCCGAATTGATAAGATGAAGTAATCGGTCCACTCTCAACCATAACATCAATAAATTCACCCTGTGCAATACCATCCAAACCAGTTAAGACCAAATCAAAATTCAAAACTTCTCTATCATCTAGTTGTTTAGCTTTTTGAAGTTGTTTTTGAGCCTCAAATATATTATTTATTGTCTCATTATACCCATGTGTCTCATAAAAAGAAACAGCTGCATTATAGAAGTTCTTTGATTGATTTACGTATTGAATTAGTGGTTCAGGAAGATACTCATTTCTGCTAAAAATGTCTTCAATATAACTTTCATAATTTAATTTGAAATCTTGAAAATATTGGAATCCAATATTGCGTTGAATAGCAATTCTATCCAATACGGACATCCCATGAGGTTGGGTCGCATATGACATGTAGCTAGCTGATTGATCCCATAACCAGTGTGCATATTCTCCATTACACCAATCATAGAATCCATCAGTATCATTTTGATTGTTACAGTAGTACTGATTATCAGTATAACCCTTCCAAGAAAAGCCATCGTGGGGATGCGACATTCCTAATGCATGGCTTGCTTCATGTAAAGAGGTATGCGTCATACCTGATGAGATAGTTTTGAAATTATTTACCACAAGATCATACGTTGCACTATTTGCATTATCATTGCCAATTTTCCAGTAAAGAATATCTAATGTATCAGAAGCTGATATATTGAATGCACCAATACTGTCCCCACCTTTGAGATTAGTTTGACTGAACCGAGCCTGATATGGCTGACTTAGTTGCCAGCGTTTAAAATTGACATTATCAAGAATTTCGAAAGTGATATTAGCTGAAGCTGATCCAGTGATGGTCATAGAGGACTCAAATTGTTCATTCTGATAAAAAGATGTATAAAAACCATTCCAATCCTCTGAATTCGTGACACTTTCCAAAGTTCCTGATCGTGTATGAAGTTCAAAGCTATATCGTTTTTCTTGAGCAAAGTAAACATTTTTGGCAGTTATAATATAACTAAAACTACCAATTTCGTCACCATTGGCGATCCCTCCAAAATTTGTTGAATAAAGACCAGGCATCCCAAATAGAAACATCGGTATAGTTGTTGTCTGTTCAGTACTGGGAGTAAACAATGTATGAAAATATATATCCAGAAATTCCATAATCGCGTTGGAGTCAATATCACCCTCGAATGAACTTGCGGGATTTATGTTATTTAGGATTACATTTTTTAATTGCTCATCACCAACCCAATCATATTCTGAAGTACTATATGTCCAATTTATATGAGGATTTATGGCAGATAATTCGGTTACAATATGGTTGGGATCAATTGAAGTTAGGAAATCATGATTGACATTGGGAATGGGGAAAATGAACTGGGAATTGAATTGATCTGCTTTCTGAAAATCTATTAATAAAAATTCCAGTTTAATCTCATTATACTCTGTGATTGGGGTGTAAAGATTTGAGGGTAAAAATCGTAATTCTATTGCTGTTTGAATATCTTCCGCGATATTAGTATTAACCATATCTACTTGGGTTGAATTAGTTAAATCAGAAAAATAGGTGTGTTCATGGCCACCATAACCATAAGCATTGGAATAAAAATATGGTCCGGCAGAAAAATCAACAAAGAGAACTTGGGATGTTCCCCCTCCACCTGCAAGATTTTGTTCTGAACCATATTCTCTTGCGGTTCCACTTTGAGGATGATCAAAATCAGCAAACGAATTATTGAAGAAATGCGGATTAAATGCTTGAGGATTGTCGGAATATGCATCAATTATGACTATCGTTGGTGTTTGGCCATCAAAGTATTTTGTCGCAAGATAATCTTCCATCTTATGAGATGGAACGTAATAACCCTGATCCAATGATGGATCAAGTTCATCAAAGTATGCGAAAGCAGATGCTGTTGAGTGTAAATCTCCCTCGGCAACAATAAAATCCTTATAATCCTGCAAATCTTGTGATATAGTGTATTGAAAATTATAATTTATCGTGTAATTAACATCAAATGTGAGGGGAATAAAAGGGTTCTCAAATACATTGAAATGGTTTTCAAAACGATTAATAGGGGCATACCACTGAGGGACTTGGGACAAAATAGAACTTTCATCAACAATTGTGTTGTTAAAACCTATGAAAATAACATTCAGATCAAAATCTAACTGAAGAGGGACTGATCCCAGACTAAAATTGGATTTAGGATATCCTTCATAGATCTGATCCGGATGAACTATTATTGAATGGTCAACAGGATTTGTACCTTGTGGTAATGTTGAGATACCTAGTATCAACATAAAAACAAGTAACCATATTTTTCTCATGGTTTTAATGTACTATAATACATTAATTATCTTTCGAAATTAAGAAAGAATATCGATCGATATCAAAGATCATTCCAATTTGCATAATATGCTTCCCCATCTTTGTAATTGAGATTTAAACATGATATTAACTTATCAAAATGTCTAGAATAGATCACCTATACTTTATAGCAATCACACCAATTATCTAAATCTGAACGACGTGATTTTTATGAGAGACAGATAAGGATAGATTTCTTACAGAAACTTTAAGTTTTGAGTCGGTCATATATTTTGTTTTATCCTACATAAACCAATCAATTCCGAAGTATATTGATTATTGTGATAGATTGGAGTTTTGGGTAAAACGACCTACTCGATATAAAAATACAAATTCAAAAATTGTTGTTCTATATTATGACGATTATATACTTCCTTTAGCTAAGGAAAAATTAAAATCAGATCGATCGTTCGACTTCAGTTCTCAGCTCTATGCTAATTGAGCTAAGCCATCCAATAATATGAAAAATAATCCTTCTTCAAAATAATAATAATCTTAGTTAATTTAAGTGTTAATTGATTATTTACGGGAGAGATTTTTTATATCAATTTCTTTATAATATTATTTATGAATGCAAGTGAATGGAATGATAAGGGATTTGAACAGGTTGTATTTGGAGATAACAAAGAAGCAATCAAATGTTATGATAAAGCATTGGAAATTGATCCAAGATTTATAGATGCTTGGATAAACAAAGGTTCAGCACTTTTTAATCTTGGAGAATTCAAAGAAGCTCTAAAATGCTTTAATAGCGTGATAAACATAGATACAAAATATAAATCTGCTTGGAGTTGGAAAGGATATGCGTTGAATAAATTGGAAAAATACCATGAAGCTATCTATGCATATGATAAGGCTCTGGAGATAGACCCTGAGTATTTAGATGTATTGCAAAATAAAGGAACATCATTAAAAAATCTCGGAGATTTCAACGAAGCCGTTAAATATTTTGATAAAGCATTGGAAATTGATCCTAAGTTTAAATTAGCATTGAAAAATAAAGCAGATACCTTGATCATGTTGGGGGAATACAAAGAAGCAATCAAATTGTATGACAAAATAATAGATATGGATCCATTTGATAGTAATACGAATGAAAAACGAGATATTGCTGTAAATTTATTAAGACAAAATGAGAATAAAGAATAAATCTTTTCTAAGCTACATTTTACCTAATTAAATAAGATAATATCAATTGATCCACCATAATCCACGCCCCAGTAGCTATAATATATAAGTGCATAAATCGTAAATCATGGAGGAGATTTCGCATTCGCACGGTCAGAAGAAAAACATAACATAATAAATTAAGCTAAGGGGGCATTCACAACTATATATAAATTATTGAATGCTGAAAAATCTTTACTTAGTTGTATTGGATATCCATATCCTATTTATCCACTTGTACATTCCATCGCTCTATCAGAGATAGATAGACATTTAAGCTAAGCAACACAATAATTTAGAAGATGCCTTTTTTCAATTGAATCAAAATGACTTAATTTGATAATGGGTTGATTATAATCTGAATTTATTCTATCTACTTCATTTTTTGCAGGTACACCAATTTTATTAGCAACGATTATTTGTCTGGTTAGACCAGTTTCTACTATTGATTTTTCAGAGTCATGCACTTGTCTGACAGATAATGGTCGTCTCTGATCATAAAAACAGACCCCTGTTGTTTTAAATTCATCATGCTCGAGTAAGAAATGGATGTATCTTTCATTTCTGGGAAAATCTCCTACTTTAAGGCCATGACTGGGCTGAGTTGAATATTCTTTAGCCATTTGTCTAAGTAATAGCAAATATTTTTCAGGAATTTTCACCACTTTCTTTGAAGATTCTCTTAGAATATTGACACATAAGGCACCATTGTAGCGATCAAGATATGTACCAATTTCTTCCTCATTTTTGAACTTATAATGTAGCAAATTTGACAGTGCTTCATAAGTTGATCTCTCACACGGTAATTTTTCATAATCTGTAAAGACAGTGTGATCTACTTCTAATTTTCCAATACTTCCAACCATTCCAAACCCTACTCGATTTTATTTACCTCTTACTGATTTATGCTTCACATTTTTGAATGAAGTCAGAACCACCAAAACTCCATATCCCCCTTTTCAGGGGGTTGAAACGTGAAATTAGGAAAATCTTACGGTGACGGCGTAACCACGAATAAATCTTCCAACAATAGGTATATCAATTTGACATAATATAGTATTTAATATGTTCGGATTTGTAGAAATGTTTTGTAACCTATGAAATGCGGATAACTTGGGCGCGCTAACTATACGCAATAATTAGAAATATAATTTTCAAAAACGCGCGAGAAAGTTATACTGCACACTTACAGCCCAAGTTAGGTGTTTAATGGGATTATAAGAATATATCATCAAATCGAATAGTATTAATATAGGTTAATTACCCCACAATTCATTTCATGGGTCAAAATTCGTTATTGCGTAATTTGATTATACAATATCTGCACTATAACAAATTTAAAATACGCATTTATACAATTTATTTACCTTACTATAGAAATTATATCATTTAATTCTATAATTAATGCATATACTAAATTTGATATAATTATGCGTGAAATATTAATCCTCGTACTAGATTATTTCAAAAAACCGCGAAAATCCCGCGATAACCCCGCGAAATAATCGAATTTAATAAGTGATATTTTGTAAAGCATTATTTCTGATTTCTTTTTTTGGATTATTTCCCCAGAAAGGCATATAACTAAATTTCATATCAAATCAGTTCAGGAGCTTATTTTATTGCATAAAATTTGGATCTGCCTCATATGGGCATTTGCATGACGTTCAGTAATATGAAAGACTCGTCTATCTTTATTTTTTGCTTTCTCAAGATTCCGTCTTAACTTTTCAAGGGTGTCTTGACACGATTTTTCTAATTTTTCTTTGGGAATATATTTTGATTTTCGTGGTTTATCTTTTTTTGACCTCCATTCATAATCTGAAGCATCAACGGGTTTTTTGTTTGATTTATTGATAACTCCTGTAAATATATTTATGGTATTGTAGAATAACTTCTTCCCAAACGTTGGAAGGCCATCCACTCTCATTAGATGTTTCAAAATTTCAGCTATTGACCTTTTATCATCATGAATTTGTGTATTCAATTGTTCATCAGACAAGCTCTGAACTGTCTTGATAAGATATGTATATCTCTTTTCCATCAATTCCTGTATTTCAGGAATCGTAGAAGTCATGGTAATGGATATAATTATTGAGATCTTAAAGTTATTTGTTATAAGCTTATCTACGAATGAATAATCCTTCCTTCCATCCCCCCAGCAACTATAATATTTTGTCCTGAAGCATGTCCACTCAATCTATCAGATAACAAATAAATTATAGTATTAGCAATATCATCTGAACTTGCTATTTTTCTTAGAGCCATGGTTTGCATTACTTTTTCTACTGCGTTTTTATCTTTCAATCCTTCTTCAGCCATAGGTGTTCTTGTCCAGCCCGGTGAAACAGAATTAACTCGTCCATATTTACATATTTTCACTATCTCATTTTTTAGAGATAACATAAATCCATGTAGGGCAGATTTTGATGAAGAATAATCTATATGACCAGCTTCCCCAAACACACCAGCAGTACTACTTACCAATACAATAGATGCATTATCACCGGGAAATTCTAATAGATTTTGGAGGAAATATTTGGAACATAAAAATATTGATCGTAGATTTATTGATATGGTTCTATCCCACTGTTCAGTTGTCATATTATAAATTGGAGTATCAAGTGAAGGCCATATACCAGCGTTGTTGATTAATCCATCAATCCTCCCAAATGCCTCTTTTGCTTCCTGAAACATGATTATAATGTCCTTTTCTTTCGATAAATCGACTTTACAAATAATAAATCTTATATTGGTTTCATTCAGTTCTTTAGTCAAATTCTCGATGGATGTCTTATTGGTAAAATATTGTAATATTAAATTTACACGCTCCTTTGCTAATAATTTCGCAATGGAAATCCCAATTCCACCAGATGCTCCTGTCACCAAGAAGGTTTTATTATCTATATCTGCATCCATTATGCAGGATCACAAATGGTAAGCTATGAAATGTTCGTTTATCAGTGTGATAATTACGAAAAAAATCGAACAAAAATTATTAACCAATAAAATTTCCATTATTTGGGTGATTACGCCCATAACACTGTAAATTAATGAAATAAATTTCTAATGATAATAATAGTGTATTTTATCCCTGATTATCTCATTTTTTGGATTTCTCCAAAATGCTTGTTCATAACAATACATGGCTTCATCGTACCGATATAGGTGTTCTAGGTAATTTCCTGCTTCGTACCATGTGTCATACCCATCCGGTAAAATTTTTATTATCTTATGCAAATCTTCAACCCGATATTTTTTATTTATGCCAAAATCTGGATATTGTTTCTTAATTTCTTTTAAGATTTCAGAATCGGAGCGCATTAATTAATAATAACTTATAATATATTTAATGTTATTTGTATCAAATTTTACAAAGTTATATTTTTTACTAAAAAATTTTCTCTTTTTCAATCAATTTATCAAAAATAATTCCATTAACTGAAACTGGGTTTTTTCTAAAATGAATTATTTCAGTAATATTTAAATTA
>CAZRLL010000161.1:0-8665 GCA_964600735.1 uncultured archaeon | reverse complement strand
AAGTAAATAGAGTGTTGTATGAATATAAGAATGGGTAATACCAGAGTAATCGGGAAGTTATACGCAAACTTTGCTTAAATATAATTCAATTGATTATTTCATACGTGCAGAAAACAGACGATTTGATCGAAGTATTGGAGGGGCTAAACAGATCAGATATTGAGAATATGGCGATTAATAGTACAGGGAATGAAACGATTGAAGGAAAAAATGATAAAAGGAATTTAAAATCATATTTTGTCAGAGATCAATATGCAATAGTTATGAAAAGATTACAAGATCAATTTATTACAACCCTTTATGGTCCAAGCAAAGTCGGTAAAACAACCATTATGCTAGAATTGAGAAAAGAATTACTAAAAAATAATCGACCTGAACAAATTCTCTATTATTCATTTGAGAGTCCATATGTAAATTATGATGCTTCTCAACTAAATCCCTTTGATGTAATTAAGGAATTTTGTCAAATGAATAATATGAGGTTGGGGGAACAAAAATTATTCGTTCTATTTGATAATATTGAATATTTGGATCAATGGGCCAGCAAAATCAAAACGATATATGATCTTCGCAGAAAAATCAAGTTCATTATCAGTGTAAGCTCAAAAATGGAAATAAAAATCTGCAGATAATACAATTTTTATACATTATTGAATAAAAGATTAGCATTGCGATATAATAAAAGGAAAGCTAAATTGATTAAAGGTAAGTATCTTGAAACAGCTAATTTAATGCAATTAAGAGTACCTAAACCATCAAAGGTTAGCATGAGACCCATTTTTTTTTCGCATGAAACTCAATTTAAACATCGAATATGAAAAATCTGACAATTATAAGTATGAAAATAAATTTGGAGGTGAATCACATATTGAGGATGTTTTGATTATTCTAGTTGAACAATCACCGATTGTTTTTGATTATTTACCACAATCCATGCCTGAAAATCAGGATGGAACCGCTGATAGACTTAGCTATTCATGGAATAATACTACATATGAGTGGATACCAGATGTTTGCTTAATTTCGTTATAAAATCATTATCACACAAATATTATTCATTGGAACTTCGTATTATAAAGGCATAATAGATTTGATAATTAGTGCTATAAGATATACTTTGTAATTATGCATTGTCAATGAAATCTTTTAGAGATTTTATCGTATGATACATTGCTCTTACATCATGCAAATTGTAAGATATTAGTGTTTTCTTTAAACTTGAACTAGAAATTTGTAAATAATCTAAGTACATACCAATACTATCTACACCACTAGAAAGATCTTCTCCCCATTTGTAACCAAAATATTGACTTACAAGTTTTAATGACGTACCTGGAATTGGGAGATAAAACGATTTTTTTAGTAATGCTTCAGCATCAATCATTCGATTTATTATCGGATCTAGAAATTCCTCGATCCCTAATTCTGGAAGTTCTTTTTTGAGACAAGTTTTTTCATATGGACCCCAATGCACAATTTTTGCTTCTGGATTTTCTCCCAATTTATTAATGAAATCTTGAAACATCTTTATCTTTTGAGGTTTATTGGAAATATCATCAACAAAATAACTATACTCAGTTGTATTGATTGCGTTATCATTTTCTATAATCCCAATACCGATTAAATAAGTCCCGTTCATATGCTCCTTTCTAGCATATGCAGGAATGCCTTCAAAATCTATATAGCATATAATTTTCTCATTTAAAAGAGAGGTAATTTTGTCATTAATTGTTAGTATTGTATTATACTTAATTGCTCTTGCATACCCTTGAAAATTTTTTGCCTTTGTTTTGCCGATGTTCTTTATCGACGTTAAATCGTTGATTGTAGCATTTATCAAATCATCTAATGATTTAAAGCCATTGTGAATCAAATTCATCCTCATTTTAATTCCAACACTTGGGATTAGTGATATATCTTGATTCTCTATCGCAATTTTTGCATGATAGTTGCCCCACGGATAATAATCAGAACTTTTTGATCCAGGATAAATAAAATCAGGGGTAAATTTTTTGTCATGAATTTTACCGAGGTTACTTATTATGTTTTGAACTATATTCTTATAATCTTCAAAGATAAAGGTTTTTGTTTCTTTATTGCCATTAATTAATTCAAAAGAGTATGGAAAAAATTCTTGAATCAAACCAATAACATATGTGTATAAAGCAGCTTGCATTATGTGTTCTTCCTTTATATGCTTAGCAGATTTAATTTCGACAACCCTATAGTGATATCCACCAAAAATAGAATTACCTTCTTCAACTTTTTCAAGAATATCTGGTTTGATATGAAAGCCTTCTTTCTCTGCTAAAATGTTAAAATTTCCGAGACTTTTGGTTCCATCATACATTAATCTAATCGCTTCTTTGAATGCATCCATCGGGTCTTCAAATGATTCTACTTCAAAGATATTCTCATCTCTAAATATTTCTTCTTCAAATTCAATTCCCTCCTCAATACGTATTTCTAAGCTTCTAGAAGAAGGATCACGTTCTGATTTATCTACATGATATTCACAATATGCAATTGAAGGATTAATGATGTAATATCTCATCATGGTACCAGAAATGCGATAACCTGGATTAAAACCTGAAACAAGTTCATTAAATTTTTCTTCCCACTTTTCCATCTAATCACCTAAAAAGTATGGATACTTACTTTCAAAATTATCTAAAAATTTTGTAGAATCAAATCTTAAAAGTTTACCAATTTGAGTTGTTGCATGAACAGGGATTGGCATCTTAGTCATTTCATTACGATATCCAATTTGAGCCTTAGTCAACTGAAAAATATCATTGATGCATCTTTCTCTCTCACCATCTGAATACTGCTTTTGGAACTTAATATCCAAAGGTTGTGCAGTTGTATTTCGATTTGATGGCTTTGTTGTGATGATAACATAATCATTATCAGAAATTTGGATGCAAGTTCCAAATTTAGCATTGGAAATAACTTTATTCTCTTTGAGAAATATTCTTGAATTACCAGAAGAAATTTCAACTAGGATGTAATTATTTTTCATTAATTGTGCCTTTCCTTTATCATCTTGATTTAAGTAAAAAAAGCCTTTTCTAAGAATTAATGGATGTCCTTCATAATCATCTTCGATAGAGGATAAGAAATCTATAATTAATGTACCGACATTATTTTTATAGTCATTTTTGTTTAATTTTTTATATTTTGTTTTTTGAAGCACCCCTTCTGTAGAATAGACTGCAAGTAATAAATAATATTGTTTATTTAAAATCATCGTTTCCCATGACAACACCAACCGATTGGAACTATTTTCAAATTTGTCCCTTGTATTACCAGTTTTCGCATACCATTGATATACAACATTTCTCATATATGATCGTTTATGAGCTGATTTTTCATAATTCGAGTGTGTAAATCTTTGGAAAGCGATATTTTTGGAATGAAATAGAACTCTTAATTGTTTAATTTTCAATTTTCGTATCTCATTTTCCAATAAACAAATAATTGATGAACCCTCTTCTAGATCCTCTAAATTCTCTATCTCAATAAAATTGATGTTCCAAAATGAATTATAAATTTCCTTTAAAATTGAAATAATTTGATTTTTAATTTCATTAAAATTTATATTGTCTAGATTTAAAATCCACAATTCTTTAACGTCAGTTTGATAAGCAATTTTTGTTCCATATGTCAAATTAAATTTGCTATTTTCATATGTTGAAAAACTTTTAATCGAAAGATCTATGTTATTCGCTAACATAGTAGGATTAATTACCTCCATAAAATCCTCAATTAATTCTTTACGTTGATTAGGAGATTTGAAAACCCCTTCATTAATTATATTTTGATCCTCCTCATTATATATCCTTTCTGACGTAGATAAGCTAATACGCCTTAAATGGTAATTATATGAATTATCACTATTGTAGAATCTTCCCACAATGACATGTGGTTCATCTTCGGTCTCTAATTGTTCTTCTATTTTACCAGTTGGACAGCCGATAAAATCGATATTTATTGGTGCTTCTTTGTGATTGTTTCTTTTGAGGTAATTTTCAAAAATTAGTGGATTAGCAAATGTCCCTGATTTACATCGACTAAAAGCAGTTTGATTTTCGATACAATCGTATATGGGACAATATTCTACAATTCTGCTACCTTTACTTATTCTGCCATTATTGATTAATGTAAGAGTATAATCAGGTCTTAATTCTTCTATTAATGTCGCTTTAGCATCAATAATTAAATAGAAATGGTTGTTTCTCCAAATAACTTGATATTCATATCCAGAATGTATAGTAAGTGTTGAACTAGAATCTCTTTTTTGTGCTATATTTACCTCAAAAATATTATTTTTATCTCTAACAAGATAGCCTTCTTTTCTAAATTTTGTTGCAATAATTTGTGCTAATATCACTTTGTGAATCATTTCTATTTTGTTGATGTCTTCAAATTCAACGACCTTATCTTTAGTAATTTTGAAGTCAGTTATATTCAGTTTATTAAATAAATCTAGTTCCTGAATATCTTTTTTGCTTAAATTTGGTTCACCTATGCTGAATAATTTATTATAATCAAAGAAAAATACGGTATTCTGTCTAGTTTTCCTTAAGGATTGAACAATGAAATTATGAGATTTAAATTGAATTCTAGAATTAAACTCTATCTGATACAGTTCAAGTTGTTCAAAATTCAAAATTAATTTTAAGTGATTTAATAAATATGTCACAATGATACCTCCCTTGTATTGATATTTTGAATATTATAAATTCCATATCCAAATTGAACAGATATAATATTCACCCAATTGTAAATTAATAGATTCATCATGAATAAATTACCTCCAATTTCCATTATTTTATCATTAGTATTTGCAGAAATGATCATATCACGTATATTATGCATAAACTCAAATGAAAGATTAAGAAGCATTATTGGAGTAGTAGTAGATATTTTGATATGCGATGTTTTAAACAATACTTCAATCCTACTCCCTTGAAAGTTAAAAATAATTTTATCATTGTAATATTCTATATCTTTATGGATGAAATTTGTTATTTGTTGTGATAATTCTTGTTTGATTCTATCTAGTTTCCCAGAGTGAATATCAATGCTAGAGTTAATTTTATATATTGTTCTAATGTTTCTTTTGAATGGTTCTGTACTCCAATTGATACTTTGTTCTCCAAAAATGTAATTGTTGTATTTTAAAACGATATTCTTTATTTCTTCAACCGATTCCAATTGAACCTTGATGTATTTCATACGCTCTATAAGTAATTCATGTTGATTAGCAGATGCTTCAATAACTAGGATTTCATTGTATCCCAGTAATTTATCGGCTTCCAATGCTTTCCTAATACTATCACTAGATTGTAATCTAATATAATGGAATATTTTATTCTCAAATCTCCAAGATGTTGTTGCATTCATTGTAGACTGTAAGCTAACTTCAGCAATTAAGCCTTGTTTCGTTAAATCACATATCACCTTTTCCATATTCGCTCTTGGGTTATTGCAAAAAGTCCTTTTTATGATGATTGAGGTTGGAAAATACGCGTCTTTTATCTTATCCATTTTGAATAGCCAGTGTACAATTGCATCAATTCCTAGAATCTTAAATTCATTGAAACCTTTTTCGATAAATTTTTTTTCAGTTTCTTCAAATACAAATCTCTCACTATTTCTGACTGAAAATCCAACAATCAAAATATATGCTTCATACCCTAACTCAATTAATTTTTTCCCCTTTTTCAATTCAGAATTAATTGTTGAGTTTAAGTTTTTTTGAGAAACATGTTTAACTTGAAATACCCATTTATAGTTCTTTTTTTGTATGGCTCTCAATTCATCAATCATAGTTTCAGAACTCAATAGTATTGGGCCATAATACCATCCATCTCTCCCTCCATCTTTCGTAGCGGGTCCTGGATAAAAATGTCGTCCTAGAAGATCTATGAATATGGCTACTACTAAATTTTCATATTCAGTAGAATCAAGTTGTGAAACTTTTTTTCTTAGCTCTTCAATCACCATCAATTAATACGGTGCAAATTATTTTATAAACATTGACTAGACCTCACCTACCCTTGTCAAAATAATTTCCAATAATCATGTCTGTGAAGAGTAAAGTTAGATGGGACGGCAGTATATAAAGAAAAATAGAAACATAAAATATTATCTGGGACAAATCAACAAATAATAAATGGGAAAAGCAGAAAAAACCACTGTAATTTTCCAAAGGGAAAACAAAAATGTTTGAGCCAAAATGAAAATATTAAGTGAGATGGGATTATTTTATGTTTGCAATAAGTATAAGTTCAACCAATTATAAATTGTACGTAAAACAATACCTTGAATACAAATATTTTGAAATTATTATGGAAATCTATGATTTCTAGTTTAGACTTCATCTATTTCATATTCTAAAATATATTAATGAATCCTTATTTACTATCGACTAGCAAATTTTTTTCGATTTCATTTACAGTAATTAGAATTGGTTGTTCACTACCAGAGCCTGTATATTCCGTATCTCTAACATCTATCTGTAATATATGTATTGTTTTACCATTTATTTCATAATAGGGAGGTAGAATGTATTGCCCCTTACATCTTAAAAAAATTATCAGATATCCCTCATCTAAATTATTTCTAAGCATATAATTGAAAATTTGACCCATATCTTTTGTAATACGTTTAACTTTATGATTTTTTTTATAAACCTTTAATTCAAGCCAGAAATCAAATTGCTGATTAACCAAATCACTTCTTCCAACTACATCCCCTATAACATTTCCCTGTACTATTTCATTTAATGGATTAAATCCAAATGTATGAAGATATTTACTTATATCTATGTTATAATAAACTTCCGCACTACTGATGTCTTCAGATCCTTCAATATTCACAATAACATTATTATATTCATAGATCTCCTTATACTCCTTATATCGATGTAACGCAATTTGAATTGGTACATCTTGATTTGCAGCATTTCTAATATAATGTATCAATCTTTTGAAATCTAAATCATATTTTTTCTTATAATGTTCTATACCACTTGGTTTTTCATTACTGAGGTTGCTCATGTAATTTATGTGTTTTTGTTGTACATGTTTAATCAAAGCTCCGATCATGTTTTGATTAATATCTAGGTTTGCATAATTAAAATTAATTTGAGATGTCATATTTTTGAAAACAGTAAGTAGGAAGTATGGATGATTTTCTAATAAATATTTTTCATTATTAAGATAAGATAAATGATCATTAATTTCGGTTAAGTCAGTTCCAAATTTCTCTTTTTTCTGTCTAATTTGATCATTTACAGATAAATTGTTAAAGCGACTAAAATATTTACTTAGGGGTATTCCCAAATTGTCTGAAGCGCTTTTAGGACCAAAATAAAAACTCAAATAAGTCTCTGTCAAATTTTGGATTTCCCCAAAAATATTGTTTGGCTCTATATTAAGAATACCCTTCCATGTCATTTGTCTATGGGTTTCAATCATATCAAAAAAATCTGGTTGTATTTGGATCGTGTTTAAATATAGCTCAAACTCATTTATACATTCTTCAAAATATTCTACTTGAATTTGCATATTGTTAATTATTTTTTCTTCTTTTCTTTTAAATGACCTTTTTAAATCGTTTATTACTGGTAGATAAACCTTATCAAGAAATATCAATAACTCATTTATTTCTATCAAAAAATAATTTAAGGGGCTATTCTGAATAAATTCAACTCTTCTCATTAATTCAGAATCAATTAGTTGTAATCTTGTTAAATGCACAATCTAATTACATTTTGGTTGATTATATATTTTAAGGTGTGCTATTCAATCGAGCTTCTTTATCTAAACCTCATTGAAATCCAATTCATCATCCCTGAGTGCAGTATCGGGATAATATAATAAATAGCGATCTTGACGGGATTCTAAATAGTCGTAGCACAAATCCCATACAAGTATCATTGATATTTCCTTAGAATTTTATGGTCATTGGTCCTTTAGGATTGAAACTGATTATTTTCTTGCTAATCTTTTCACTGATACAATAATCCTCATCCCACATCTCTTCTTCCCGAGCTTTCCTTATCTCATCCTTCTCTCCCTTCTTGTATGACTTGCCACCCACATATCCATTGAGTGCTATGTGAGATTTTAATAGAGATAAAGCAAGAACTATCAGATCCTTATCGCTCCAGTTCTCTGATACAGATGCCTGCTGAATATACATGAAATTAGCCTTGTTCCAATGACCAGGAATTCCAGCACCAGAAAAATGTCCCTTGGTAAATCGACCAATCACACTGATATCGGGAACCTCCTCCAATTCTTCGTTATGTTCCACTCCCCAATCTTCAGAATAATTTGTCAAATAGTTAAGATCAAAACCATTACAATCCTTGGTTACTTTCTCTGCTTTGTTAACCAGACCAGACATAGTATATTTCTCGTGTACACTTTCTCCAAAATATTTGAGCTTCACATTTGAATTATATGCCGTGGAAATAAATTTCTTGCCCACATCTTCAATTGCTGAAAAAATTGCCCCCATCCGATCCATTGTCTGATAATTTCTTAAGGTATGAATTAGAAAAGTAGCTTTTTCCCCACCAAGTTTTTGCAAAATCTTGGCAAATCTTAGTGAGAATTCAGCTCCCTCGACATATCCCCTGGCAGGATTT
>CAZRLL010000160.1:0-8700 GCA_964600735.1 uncultured archaeon | reverse complement strand
GTGGAATAAAATGTACAAATTAATACATGATTATAAAGCTTTGAATGAACGGTTGTATAATGGAGCCCTTATGGTTGCTGGAATGTTCGAGGATGCAAAAATTCGTCTAGTGGATTCTCTTAGCTTATCTGTAGGAACGGGTTACTTGGTATATTTGGCAGTATTTTTAAGGAGTAAGGGAAAAAACCTTGAAGAATCTGCTAGAATTATAGAATCTGCGAGATCATCTATTCATCTTGAGGTTTTAATCGATGATATTAGTTACTTGAGAAGGAGTGGTCGAATTAATCTGAAGCAATATTCTCTATTAAAATTGTTTAAAATTAAACCAATTCTTAATATAATAGATGGTGAGCTTGTACAAAAATCTATAGCAATAGGAAGAAAATTCGGGATGAAAAAAATTGCCAAAAGAATCATGCAATATGATGTTGGTGGAGACCCAATCATTATTTGGGGTCATATAAACACACCCAAAGATCTGATTGCATTGAAATCATTGGTTCCTGAAAGGGAATATTCAAAATCAATAGATGTGATAATATGTAATACCCTGATGGCTCATACAGGGCCAAATTTACTAGGAATCGGAATTGCACCTAATTATTCTAAATTCTTAAGTGAATTTGACAGTGATTAATTTCTTAAGAAATCACATCGATGCCAATAAACAATAACATGATTAATACTAAACCCAAGAAGAGTGGAGGAACAATCCAAAGACCTCCAGTTTTCAATACATCATCTTCGACTGGTTTTTTCTCCTCCTCGGGTATTTCCTGCGGATTATGATTTCTTTTGGCTAGATCAATAAAAGCTATAATACAGATAATACTAGGAATTCCGTTGATAATTAAACCGGGAACACCCCAATTTGCCCAAAATCCATAAGTAAGAGCAATTACAGAATACATCATGAAATATGACAATGAGAATAGACCTAGGAATGAGCTATTGTAATATCCAATCTCCATTAAGATACTATCATTTGCCATTTTTTCAGTAATGTTTACTCTCCAGGCTCTCTGGGCAAATTTATCATTTCTTGCAGAGAGAATAAATACTATACCTATTCCACTAACTAATAATGCAAATATTGAATTAAAAATTATGGCCATTGTATCCATGGGTCCTTCTGGTCTCTCAAATAATGCTTCTTGACTGTACGAAAATTCCAAGTTTTTGCTTGATCGACCCCCATGGCCATTTAGTTTTTCTGCAATGTCAACATATGGATTAACTAGGATTTTCATGTGTGATCCTTCCCCAATAATAATATCTTCAGAAAGGTCTCCATCAAGGGGTATTTGCCATTCAAAAAAAGGTGTTCCATCAGGATTTCCGTAATCTGCATTAAAATCAACTGTTGTATCACTCACACCTGGTGTTACACTTCTGGGAGTGCTACATTCAGCACCTGAACATGCATGAAAATCATAAGTAATAACATGGCTACCATTATAACTCGCAACTTTACGATCAAATATTGATGAACCAGGCAACGACATCAATACACCATCCATATTTTTATCTGAGAAAGCTAATCCAATGGACATATTGTTAGATCCACCCGAAATTTCGGATAGAACTTTGACGAGTACGTATAAGTTTGAGGTATCCCTTAGCACAATTACTTCGATCTTAATTGAAGATTGGGTTCCATAATTAAAAACCAAACCTTCAATAGTTTCTTCAAATTTATCCTCATCAGTATCCCATTCTCCAATATCAATTACACCATCAATGGTTGGGGCTGTATCAACTTCTTGGACATAATATGATGATGATGGCCATGCAAAAGTATTATTAGCTGAAATGATTGCAAGCAATCCTAAAATGCAAATTAGGTAGATTGATCGCTTTAACATTTTTTTACTACATTGTGATCTCTAAATATAGCTTCTTTAAGCGTGTCGATGAGCGATTAGTTACTTAATTTTACTGTTAATTGTATATGTAATTTGAAAGGAGTTTAATTAGCTAAATACCAGTAATGGTGATAATAATATGTACAATTACAAAAAATTTCGCCTTTCAAATAACAATTTCCACTTCCAAAAATTTAATTAATTATTTTACGTTAACATTATAAATTTATTTGAAGATTCTAACAAAATCTATTTTGAATTAATAATTATAGGGAAGGATAAATAATCAGCGCCCGAGTTGTGAAACCGGTAAGAAAAAAAAATATTGATAAACAAAATATATTAAAGCATAAATGATAAAAAATTCATGAGAAAATTTAATTCCCTAAAAATTTATTCAATAGATGGAATTAATTTGTATATTCGATATCTTAACGAATAACTTGTGAATTTTTTTATATGAATCAGTTGTAAATTATTTTATATTGGTATAGGTTTATGATAATTTCGCTAGAATAAGAAGCCAAGACTTATCTTCTAATTTGGCGAATTCAGATATGAGGTATTTTTTCCAAGCGATCGTCAATGGTCGAATAAAAAATTATTTCAAATTATCATTAGAGGAAAAAAAATGGTTGGGCTGTTTAAGAATAAATCATTAATAAAAGGTCTCATAATTACCAAAGTTGGAGATGCTGGTCCAGAATTAATCGCTAATCTTACCCCAATCGGTGATGATAATGCCCTGATTACAGCATTACATCTGATATCTTTAGCTGGACTAGAAGATGATGATTTGGATGAAGACGCTAGCAGAATTATTGGTCCCTTACCCGTTAAAGGCACTTCTGAGTATAAATCACTGTACTACTCTCAATTATTGGAAGCATCCGATGCATTAGATGAAAGGCTGATCGAACATGGAGCAAAAGTAGGAATTGTGTTATTATTCGATGCTGATCAGTTACCAGAAATCCGTAGAGCAGCCGGATTAATAGAACCCTACATGAAAATATTTCTAGAACGAATAAAAGAGACGGCTGATCTTACTAAAGAGTTTGCTGTAAAGCTTAGAGATCATTTGGTTGACCTGATAAGCAAACCCCGAATTAGAACATTTTGGATAGATGAAGAAAAGATATTTGAGTACCAAGATTTTTCTTATATAAAGGGATCAAACGATTTGATGATACTCGATGAAAAGGATAGCCTTATTTATATTGTAACCCAACCCAGCACTTCACCATTTTTCTTAAGACAAAAAATCAATATGGTTAATCAATTCAACATGGAATTTTACCGTGGTGGCTTCAGAATTGTGGTTTTAGAGAGTTTTGAGGATATAGAACCATTATTGATTAAGCATAATATAAAAATCAGATAATCTTGAAACCACGGAAATATTCACTTAAAGTGTCGAAATTCTAAATATTAACTTGGTAGTAATAGATTACTATAAGAGGATAAATGTATTTTTTCTTATTGTGAGAAAAATAGGTATAAGCCTTCTATTGATAGGTATAATTTTTCTTGCTCAGTCAAGGGTGGTCCAAGGCAACACTGTGTGGGGTCCTGGAAATAACTATCAGATTGCCTATATTCATTCAGGCAAGTTGGAGGTAGATAATCAAACCTTGCTTGATTTTGATAAGCTCCCAGTGACTGAATTTACCTTAAAAAACATCACCAATACTGCTTATGACTATATATACCGGGGTTATAATAATCAGAGTTTTTACGGGCATGTGGAAATGAAGATTGTTAGTTTTCCCGGGTATGAGCCATTCGAATTTCCAGAAGGATTTCCAGTGATGCTTCCCCTAATATTTAATGATAAAGATAATTGGATTCTATCTTTTGCCCAGAAGATTGAAGCATTGTCTGGTCTGATAAGTGACGATATGGGAGAAAACCTCATATCAGCAGAGGTTGAGGTGACATCAAATGATGTAATATTTTACACTAATAATACCTTGAACGCCACCTCATTATCTAGTATAGAAATAATAAAAATTCCAATTATTGGTTTGGATGCAATCGATGGCTCTCTTGAGCAGGTAGTCCAGACGACTAAAATATCTTATAGGCGATCAACTGGTGTATTATACAGATTGGATTCCACCATAACCAGCAGCAACTATACAGATATTGCAGATAATAATATTAATGCAAGTATTATTATAAGTCAATCATTAGAATTTGTTGCTATAATTCCAGCTGCACCAGCCCTACTCGAGGATACAATTAATATTAATAATTTCTGGATATTTGCATTGCTAATCCCTTTGCTTAAACGTCGAACTAAATAGATCATTTTGAATATTATTACTTAAATTATTTATACAATGCTTGACCCGTTCTATTCCAATTTTTATAAATTTATAATCAGCTAATACCAGACATTTGTTCTAGTGCGATCATGTGAGTTATTGCCTCACCATGCTTGCAGCGGTCATTTAGACATTTTTCATTTGTACAATTACCAAACTTTAGACTCCAATCTCGAATTACTTTTAAGACGGAGGCGAGTTTAATCCCACTCTCAGTCAAATTATACCTGAGTTTCTTTGGTTTATCCTCATTTACAATTTGATAAATTATTTTATTTTCAATCAAAAATTTCAATCTCAAGGAAAGCATGCGTGGGCTAATCTCAGGTATCCTATCTGATATTTCACTAAAGCTTAAGCTATCTCCTTCAGTAATCAATTCTAGAACTAAATTAACATTCCACTTTGGAGATATAACCTTTGTCGCGAAATCGAACGGACAATCTTCTTCGATAGATTTACTAGACATATTTATAGTTTCTAATATTTTTGTAGTATTATAAAATATACTTTTTCATTTTCCCTTATCGTTGCCTTTTTTCCTATTTTGATGAATTCTTGATCAATTGTTCTTTGGATTGTATTCCTCTTTTTTAAAAAAATCACTCTATATCCAGTTCAAGTGATATTTCTCCCTTGATTGATGGCAATAGAACACAAAAAGTGGAAATTTGATTCACATTTTCATGTATGGTTTTCAACGGATAGGGTAATGCAAGGTAGGGAGGTTTATCCCTTCCTTCAATTTGATAATCCCACGTAACGGTAAATATATCCCCCTCGAGCTTAGCAGATAGATCCATTTTTGCTTCATGGTAAAGTAACAAGCCATTAGCAGATACTCCATTTTTCAACCACTCTACCGGCATACCTTTCATTAGTATAGGTGTATCGACTTTATTCTCCTCCACAAAAATATCCAAAATCAAATTTATCCATTCGGCTGCAGCATAACCATTTGGTGAATCCCCAACCGCACCCTTTTTCGATAGTGGAGATATGCCTTCGGCCCAGCCGGCATCATTTGTGGCATTTTCAAGCATAAAATTAATTATTGTTCCAACTTTAGCTGAATCCTCAACATATCTATATGCCTGTGCTACCAGTAATGATAAATAAGTTCCATATGCATTCCAGGGCTGATCAATCAAGACACCTCCATCATGAACATAATTCTTCCAGAGCCAATCTAATGTATTGGCAATTGGTCTGAAGCCTTGTAAATACAATTTCAAAGGATAGAAAGCATTTAAATTGAATAACATTTCTGCATTATCCATTTGAAATGGACCAGCAGGAAGAAAATCAAACTCATTCATTTTTTGAGTAATAGAATCATCTAAGTTCTGCTTATATTTTTCTAATTCGACTTCAAACCTCTCAACTTCTCCATGTCTACCTAACTCTTTGGCCAATCCTGCATTTATATCAAGAGCTCCAGCAGCCCAGAAATTGTGCGAATAGTAGTAATCGGTTTGCCAGTATAGAGGATCAAACCACGAAGCATGACCTGCTGGTAATAATCCTTTAATAATTGGATATTTTGGTGTTTCAGCTTCTTTTCTCTTTCTTTGTCTAATTACCCAATCCCCAATTCGCTTTAATGAAGAAAATTTATCACCTAGCCATTGTAAATCTTTGGTCATGTAATAATGATGAGCAATTGCCAAGCAGTATGCACCCTGAGAGTCGAATTGTTTGGTTGTGGTAACCAAACCATTACTATCTACAAGAGAATGCATATTATCTAAAATCGGTCTTACAACGTCATGTAAAAAACCCAATCGGTTCAACGCAATAGTTTGAAACGCTAAAGCTGGTAACCAAGCTTCTTCCTGAACTGATGGTCCCACTGTAATTGTTGATTTCTCAATGTCTGCTAGCAGTCTTAATGAAATTGCACTTGCTCTAAAAAAATAATCTACCCTATCAGAAGAAGTTGATATCTCAGGAAAGTTTACTACAATTTCTTCCCATTTTTCCTCAATATCATCAATATCTGGGAAATCATCAGGTGGATCCCCGTTTAAAGTGATCGTAAATGTTGGATTTGCTCTAACTGGAAAAGCTGCAGCCCATGATGCTACGAAGGCCATGCATTCTGCTTTGGTAGAATTTGAAGTAGCCGTATTTACAACCTTTCCTGCGTGACCTTCATTTATTGGTAGTGTGACTACTCTGATGGGAGGTTCACTCAGCTTGATAATTGGTAGTTTTGTCGGAGTCACAATTTGGGTTTTGGAATCGTATTGAATTGTGGGAATATTTGTAATTCCATCCTGATCCATCGGACATAGGCATACAAATAAAGGGTGATTCGCAAATCCTCTGGCAACTGTTATGGCTAATGCTTCGTTGCCATCTTCATCCCTATCAGCATAAGTGTCATACAACATCGTATCACCATCTACTTCCCAGGTCACTGAAACTATTGGATATCCCTTCTTATTTAGTTCAACTTCAACATCTCCTATTTCAGAGGAATAGTAGGGTCTCTCGTCAACCAGAGTCCCGAACATGATGGTGTATGAGCCGGGAATAGGTATTACACCCCCACAATGATCAACAACAGGTTCTTCCTCTGATTTTGGACTTCCTAAAGCGTAATAACTCCTCAAATCAGAATTGTTAAGCAGAGGATTTCCAGCGATCCCATGTCTGCCTTCACCATTAGGACCCAGTATACCTAGTAGCCATGCAGGTAGAACAAGGTCATGCTTTCCTCTACTGAAATATTGTCGGGTGAGCCATCCCTTTTGAATGACATTGACGAATGCTTCCCTTGTTTCAATTGAATATGGGCTTTCTTCCTTAAACATGGAGATTGCTTGGTCCAAGATGTTCTTATTGAAAACCTGATCCCCCGAATTATCATCATCAGTTATACAGATTTGCCTCCTTAATGGACACTAATGAACGGCGAAAATATGTAGTCCATTTAATTTCTGTTAAAGTTGCTCGTTTAAATGATAATTTTTTTTTATAATAATTGTTTATTCTTTCTAGTGAGTTATGTAATTCACATACCAATATAACCTATTCGATTAATTTTGTATCATATTGTAAATATGTGTAAATGTTGAATTTGAATTATTCCTTTTAATATTTATTAGGGGAAATTTTAGTTTCCCCTAGTATTTTATTTTTTACGGCGATCTATGATCATTACTGACAAGATCGATATAAATGTTAAATAGTATTCAAATCCAGGTAGACCAATATCGGGAGCCGAATTCGTTCTTCCATTCTCGAATTTTAAGGTGAGTTGAGCCTGTGCAGCGTTACCATTTGAATCTTTGGCAGTGAATGTAAAGGTATAGTCACCATCTGGTTTTTCCTCGGTATCTACATTGGCCTTGTAAATATCACTACCTTGGGGATCCATGACAACCAGCTGGTCATCAAAAGTTTTGAGTACAACCTCATCGATACCCATATTATCGGTGGCTTCTACACTTAAGGTGATTACTCCTTCTACTTTGTCACCATCATTGTAATCCAATACCGTAATTTTTGGATTTTCTGTGTCTGAGGAAACTGGTGCATCTCCAACAATAGTAAAGGTTCTAGTCTCAGATTTTACAGTATGCTTGGTTTCATCCATGTCTACCACAATCACGTACCAAGAATACTCACCAGGTTGCCAAGTTGTTATGTCTTGATTTTTTATATATTTTCCAGATGTATCCTCATCCAGCTGGAAATTGAAAGAAGCAGGACCTACAAAATATATGGTTTTGGACATGATACCAATATCTTCATCAATATCTACTTCAAATAGAATACTTGGAGTTATACTCGCATTAACGCTTATTCCAGTTACAGGTGATATCAGAGTAACAGTTGGCGGATTTCCATCTGGAATATTATCTATCGTAACATGGAATGAATCTTTTGTCCAGTGACCATCCATATCCAATACTTCAATTCTTATGGCCATTTCACTATTCTCCGGTAGATTTTGGGCTTCTGTATCTACTTTGAAATTATATACATCGTAATTACCAGTGGCATTTGAGAAAGAATTAATAGGTTCTTGTACATATCCTGCCAGATTATCATATGCGACCACTACAAATGTTCCTTCAACATCTCTAATAGTGAAATTAAAGGAGGCTATGTCACTCACGTAATCACCTTCGGTTGGTGAATCGGTATGCCAGATAATTTCTGAAGGTTGAGTAGTACCATCAACATAATTGTCAATAATTATCTCTGCACCAGGCATATGACCATGATTACCTGTATAGTCCTCGGTATCAATCCATAATTGCCATACTCCATCAGCGTAAATATTTGTATTAATTGGTGCCCTCCAGGCTTCAGTATTTTGCCAATCCGAACAGCACGTCTGAGGGTCTGGCCAAGCCACATTATAGCTGAACGGTATATTGAATAAGAAACTAGGATGATCGACAGGAGCATCGGAACGGAATAGAGACCCTTCAACGAATTTTATACCTGAACTAGGGAATTTTGGATCCCATTTATTCACATTCCAC
>CAZRLL010000159.1:0-8741 GCA_964600735.1 uncultured archaeon | reverse complement strand
ACTTCACTATTCTCGACGGTCGGAAACGCGAAAACCGCGACGGCAAACAGGTTCGATGGGAGAAGAAAATCATCGGCTTCAAGATGCAAGCCTATGATATTCTCCGGCGTCGGTTGTCTCGCATCAAAAAGCGTAGTCGTGGTAAAAAAGGATTACGCTTCGCTGTCTTCGAGTGCCGACGTGGAAGTAGTTCACGCGAACCCTCCACCGGCATCGATTGGGAATACATCGGTCATTATGATCGTGCCAAAATTGCCAAACTAGCGAAGATGGCTGATCGAGAAGCAACCATCGAATCTATCGACTTCGATGACGTGCTCGGTTTGTTGCCCGCCAAAGAACTGCGTGCGATTGCAAAACGGTTCGAGGCTAAGATGGACACGGGCGACGATGACGATGACGACTACGAAGATGACGATGACGATGATGACGAACCCAGCGACGAGATATTCGATGATGACGATGAAAACGGGGACGATGAAAACGGGGACGACGATGACGATGACGATGACGATCTGGACGATGATGACGACGACGATGATGATGAAGATTTGGAGGATGACGAAGACGAAGACGACTAGGAAAAGCTTGTTCACATTTTAGAGGGGGATCACAATGAACGTTCGTATTTACAGCGTCCACATCGAGGGCTTTACCAGAGAAGAGGGTTGGATAGGTTGGGACGTGGTGAATGTCGCTCTCCTGAACAATGTGCATGCGGCACCGGAGGCGATGACGCAAGGATTGGAATCGTGTCGTGAGGCCACCGAAGGGGAAGTGTCCGAAGGGAAGAAGCCCGAAACGTTGCGTGTCCATGAAGTGAGATTCATCGCTGAAGGACAGACGGCTGAAGAGCAGACGGCTTAGAGGCGTTGCTCTCTAAGTTCAACGCAGGTCTGAGATGCCTTCGCTGGGCAGATAGGTAAGTCGGTTTCAAGGGGCCGACTCCTATTCACCTGTTAGGCTGGCGGTAAGGTTCAGATACGCCAGTCTGCCTCTATGAACGGAAAGTACATGACAGATATTCCGCTGTTTCAACAATGTCGTGATCATCGCGCTTCTTGTGACCAGTGTGAGACTGCTTTAATGAAAGCTGCACGAGGATACGGCTACGGTTCTCCCAAAGGCTGTATGCCAGACTCGCGTCTCGCGTTTCCAGAAATGTGCGCGGAAGGTGTAAAGCTTTGGAAGGCACGCCATAAAGAAATGCGAACCAAAGGTGGTTCGTGATGACGCAATCCGCCATTGAAATCATCGAGAGAGCACAAGCCAGTCATGTACGTTGGCTCAAATGGCTTCGTAAACATCCAGACGGTGGTGAACCAGTCCCACCAGCCACAACAGCGGGCGATGTCGCACATCATGAGCGATACATCGCGGACTACGATGTTGTGCTCAAAGCATTGAGAGGGGAAGTGAGCGAGGAACGATTACATTCGCATCGACAGGATTGACTCATGCCAGATGATCAATTGGATATCGAGATCGACATTCCCATGCCAAAAGGGTTGTCAGACCAACCTTTAGTATGGAAGGACGCAGTAGAAGACACTCTAAAGGATGCCTTCAGCGGCGAGCCAGTCACCATGTGTCGAAGAGAATTATACGAGACGGCATTTCGTTCGCAACGTGTTGCACAAGGTCATGTCTCTTCGCTCGAAGCGCACCTTGAAGCGATTAGAGTAGCGGTTGCTCCCAGCACAGGTGAAAATAGATCCGGCCTAATGTTGTACCTCGATATGGTGCGGAGAGTACGCGGCATTCTCGACGGCTCGATTAACATCTTCTCAGGAGAAGAACAACAACCTATCGAAATCGTCGCAGCAGTACGACGGTTAGTACGACGCGATGGAACTAAGTATTGGATATGTCGGCGCACAAGTGATGGAAGATCGGGCGGGTTAATTGGTATGTGGGAATATCCTGGTGGCAAGGTTGAAGAAGGTGAAACGCACATCGACGCGATGCGCCGTGAAATGCGGGAAGAGTTTGATGTTGAGATAACTTTCATGCCGACCACTAGAGGCGGCAGTGGTACAACACCGTTGGATATTATTACCAGATCCGCGCCGTGGTATAACGATAAATTATATCGACTGACATTCTTTTCGGTCGCATTTTTATCAGAACCAAAATTCCGAGTCCACGATCAAGCTAAATGGTGTACGGTAGAAGAATTGTTAGAGCGTGCCTTTCTTCCATCGGGGGCAGAATTCAACCGTCGTCTTGCGCTCGCAAAGGAGACAACATGAAGATTCGATATTGGGATCTCAAAGATCCCGACACGGAAGAAGCGGATCGAGAAGCTTTGGTTGTGTCTAGGGGTGATGACGGCGGTTTCGTATTTGCTCACACTATTCACGGCAGACAGGAACACGACACCGGGACAATCTTCTTAGATGCAGAGCAGGCGTTACATCTTGCGGAACGCATCTTCGAGGAATTCAAACTCATTCGCCCACAGGGCTTAAAATACGAAGATATGGAAAAATGAAAATTCGTTACATCCATTGTCGTTCGCAACAAAAGAACTTCCGCCAACCGATCCTCGTGTGGTACAAGATGCAGGTGCGGTCGGACTTGGCGGGTATAGCGACATTCTTTGCGCATCGCGTACCGCACAAGCCCACCATGTGGACCGTCTCGGAAGAAATCAGCGGGGCACGCATCGGTGGCGAACATGTCACACGACATGGAGCAATGGATGCAGCACGGGCCAAGTTGCAAAGCGTCACTGTTGATGAATTCCAAAATAAACGCCGGAAAGCAATTGAATTTCTAGAGTGTCCGGTGGTTGATCTCCCTGATCTTACTAAAGCGGATCTTGAACCTATTAAGGCAGCAGATTTATGAACAGAAAAGCACAGCCACCTGACACGCTGTTTGATATCGGTCAAGGGATCGCAATTAATTTGCGGGAAATCGCACAGCGACAAAGAATGAGCGACGATGCAATTCTCATTGTGATGAAAGACGGCGCGAGGTATATACGCAAACAACACCAACTCTCAGATTTGCGAGTATGGGATTATCTCATGGACCCTGGTCCTACACGTATAGAAACACTCTGGTAAAGGAGCAAAACAATGAAACACAAACGCAAGAAGTGGCTGCGGATACTGCTAGAAGAGTTGACGCAGATCAGTGGGCAGAACAGTGACATGAGCAAGCAGAACAGCAGCATGATCCTTAAGGAGCGTCTTGCCGCTAAAGAATTCGTAGAGGGGATTCAAAGCGCGGCCCATGACATTCGACGCGCGATGACACCGGACTGGTTGATCATTACCGAAGGCACCAAAGTCGATGTTCACGACATCAGTTCTGTAGAACTTCAAGAACTCGATCCAAAAAATGCCATGTGGTGCGTACGGATGAAAAACGGTACCGAGTTTGCCATTCCAGTAAACGAAGTAAGCGAGTACGCAACAAAACATCCGGCGTTTTCTGTCTAATGGCCGAATACATTTGGGCGCTGGCTCTCAATCCAATACGCGGGCAAGCAGAAGAACGTACTCCTGTTGCTCGCGCAGACACTAGGGAAGCGCTCGAACGTTTTCTTGAGCGAGAAAAAGTTGAGCCGTACGACAACATAGGCGACAACATAAACTTTCCCGGCCAACCATACACATATAGAAAAGTCTTCCGCAAAGATGGGCCGCTCGAATGGTTCAACTGGCCTATGCAGTCTGAACCAGTCGGAAACCATTTTCAAGAAGTACCGAGTGAAGAATTCTGGATGAACACCGCACAGCAAGAATGGGAGAATAAAATTGGTAGACTTCCCCACGTAAGCTGATGGCACACCGTACTCGGCTGATCAAATCTCCGCGCGAATGGCGTGACTTGCTTGATGAACTCGATAAGCAACACGTCATTTCGTTTGACACCGAGTATGAAAATCGTGGCTATCCGCGCGTCAAAATTTGCGGCTTCTCTATCGCATGGCGTCGTGCCCAACATGACTTTCAAAGCATCTACGTACCGATAAATCACACCACAGAAATTAGCTCACCGCTTCCAGATCAACCGGAACACACTGAGTGGAGACGCCTCGAATGGCAACTACCGGTTGAGCACGTGAGATCCGGGCTCAAAAAGCTCATGAACTCCGGTAAGCTGATCGTGATGCACAACGCCCAAGCGGATCTCAAGATTCTTCACATCATGGGTGTCAAGACGCCGCGCATTCGCCTTTTCGATACCATGATTGCATCGTGGCTTTTGTTCGCCGACCGCAAACACGGTTTGAAACCTCTTACAAAAGAAATCTTCGGTTACACGATGACCGAATTGAGTACGCTCGCGCCTGAAGAATATTTCGAGGATCGTAGCAGATCGCGTTTGAAGACTGGCCAACGAAAAGGACTCTTCCGGCTCAAAAAAAGCGGCATTCGTTTAGTTGCGCGTGTTGGTATGAACGAAATACTGAAGTACGCTGGTGAGGATGCGTACTACACACTCCGACTCTACATCGGATTCCGCAAGAAACTCAAGCGTGAGAAGATGTATCGGCTGTTCAACGAATTGCTCATGGAAGATGTACTCTACATCAATGAGATGGAAGAAACGGGCATGGTCATTGATCGTGTCTACATGAAAAAATTCGTTAAGCGGCTCAGTCGGAAAATTACGAAATACAAAACTCGCATTTTCAACATGCGTCCGGGCAAGATGCGGGGTATAGAATTCAACATCGGCTCTGCACCACAACTCAACCTCGTTCTGTTCGGCTGTGTTGCAGAAACCCAATGGTATCACCGCAAAGCTAAACGTGGAAGAAGATGGCGGGACACTCCACCAGAGCGCTACGACTTAATGACAGCGCCTCAACGCAAAGTTTTTCGCACTAAGTACAGCCGTAAAAAAGAAGAATTCTATCCTGAACGCTGTGAGTTCCATGTCGAACCCATTGGCGACCCAGGCAAGTCAGGCAACTACAGTGTTAGCGCCGACAACCTAAAAAAGTTTGCCTTTGATGGTCATAGGGTATGCAAACTGATCTCGCAAGTAAATGGTATGTCGCACCTAGTTGGCATGGTCGAAGGCTGGCTTAAGCGCGCTGTTCATTGCAAGGATGGAACGTGGCGGTTGTTCGGCAGCTTCAACATGCACGGTACACGTACAGGACGTTTGTCAAGCTCAGAGCCCAACTTGCAGAACATACCAGTCCGTGACCCGAAGTATCCAATTCGTGTAGCATTCATTTGCCCGAAAAATATGAAGTTTGTCGATGCTGACTACTCACAGATCGAACTAAAACTTCTCGCGCATTTCAGCGGCGACAAACGAATGATTCGCGTTTTCGAGGCAGACGGCGATCTTCATGCGGAAATGGCCATCGAAGCATACAAGCTCAAACCACCGAAAGGAATGTCGTTACCCGAACAGGGTAAATGGGTGAAGAAGAACCACCCAGACAAACGAGCACGAGCCAAGACAATTAATTTCGCTACGATCTATGGTGCGGGGCCGGTCAAGCTTGCCATCAAAAATGATATCCCGTTGCCAGAAGCAAAAAAGATTCATTCAGCACACCCGAGAACATTCCCTGGCGCACACCGATGGATGAAGCACATGCGCCAGTTCTCGACTAAGCATGGTTTTGTGCGTACCTTATTCAAACGCAAACGTCTTCTGCCCAATGCGCAGATCAACCCCTATGACTTTCAACGAGGTGATCCTCGACAACATCAAGCGTTTATCGATCAGAGTGCTGCCCATCGCCGAGCCATCAATACACCGATTCAGGGTTCGGCAGCTGATATGCTTCTTCTAGCCATGCGCAACATTCGCCGTCACTGGATGAAAGAGGGCGTCTGGCTTAAGGAAATTTTTCCAACGTGCCAAATTCATGATGAACTGGTATTTTACATCACGGCTGATCGAGCACAGGAGTATCTTGATACCAACATTACGATTATGAAAAAAGTGTACAAACTCATTGTACCCGTCGAAGCAGATGGTAGTATCGGCGACAATTGGAAAGAAGCAAAGTGATGAATTTCATGGAGGGACCCAAAGTGAAACTCACAGTTCATGTGGATATCCACAACGATGTCGTGTTCGAGTGTAGATCAGACGAAGAATATGAATCGCTTCAAGAGATGATCACCGCTCGACTCAACATGATGAAGTATGATCTCGAAGGGCAGAAGGCTCAGATGCAGTTAGACCGGACGTTGGAAAAAGATGCGGATCGCGGTTTCTAACTAGGGGAGTGAAGCATTATGAAAGTCTATCCAATGATTCGTGAGGATTTTGACAAACAAGCCAAGGAAGGAAAAGAAAACTGTGAGTGTGGCGCGCCTTGGCAGACCCATCTCATGGGTCTCAGTCAAAGTTGTCATCCCGGTGTAGGTTTGTTGATCGGCTATCATCCTGGTTCAGGATGTTTACTTCTTACCTGTCCGGCATGTAAACAAGCATTTGGCATGGTTCAAGTTGCTGAACGCACAGACGACGTATTCAAAGGCTTAGAACATACTCATGTCTTGGGAATGATCGTAGCACTGTTCGAGAATGCTCACCCTGATGCGCCAGAAGACGATTCTCCTTTCGTACCGCCTTCACGGAACTGATGAACGCGAAACGTTTCTACACCGACCGTTGGTTACGTATACCGCTGAGTCACCGTCTATCTCGTGACCCGACGTTTCGACCGACTGCGCCCAACCCAAAGTATGCAAGCGCACAAGCGGCTGGTGTTGAAACGGATGCTCCACCACGAGATAACCTATTCAAACGAACTGCAACGCATCTACTCGTACCGCGTGGTTTAGGCGAGCAGCATCTTCCAGAACGAATCAAGCTCTACGATCATCGAGCATGGCGTCCAATTCGTTTTCCTGAATCAGAAATTGAACTCGACAGTGGCAAACATCGAGGCCAAAAAGCATGGGTCCGTAAAATTACCGATGAATTCAAAAAACAAAGCGGTCTCATTGCTCAAGCAGAAGCAGGATTCGGCAAAACCGTTTGTAGCTGTGAAGTCATCTTCCGCTTAAAACAACGTACGCTCATACTTGTCCATACTGAATTTCTGCTTGAGCAATGGGTCGTACGCTTAAAAACACACGGTCTACCACTCGAACAAATCGGAATCATTCATCGAGATACATGCCAATTTGGAGGGCGATACAAAGTCAGCGTGGCAATGATCAAGTCACTTCTGGCACGTCGTGGGAAATATCCCCGAGAATTATACAGGGCTTTCGGATTGGTCGTAATTGATGAAGTACATCGCATGGGTGCGACCACATTCCGTCAGACAATTTCGCTTTTCAATTCGCGTTATCGTCTTGGGATCTCTGCCACACCCAAACGCAAAGACAAATGCGAACAAGTTTTCACAGCACACATCGGCCCTCTTAATGTCATTGGAAGAAAACGTGTAATCAAACCGAAGATCGTTCATCGAATCATAAAACATCAGATTATCGATAACAGTTTGAAAGCATGGCGTGACGGCGGGATGAAAGACAACATCGCCAAAATCGACAGCTATCTTACAACTCACCGTGGACGCAACCGACGCATCATTGCAATTCTAAAGAACGCGATCAAAAACAAACGGCGAGTACTTCTACTGACATCTCGCCGAGCCCATATTGAATTGTTGACCCTACAACTTTCAGCCGCTATCGATCCAGACGGTAAAGCCGACATCGATAAAATAGTTGGGTGGTTGGTCGGCGGTAGATACAAATCAAAAGCAGCAAAAAAAGATGCCGAAGCACAAAAGAAACGCCGTATCCTTCTCGGAACCTACCAATTCGCCGAAGAAGGACTTGACATACCTGCGCTTGATGTGATGATCCTAGCGACACCACGGAGCCGTGTTGTACAAGCGGTAGGCCGCATCCTTCGCGAGCTACCCGACAAGAAGCAACCTATCGTGGTTGATTTCATGGATACCGGCATCGGGCTCACTGAGGGCATGGCCTGGGCACGCTGGACGCAGTACAAGAAGAGCAAATGGGCCAGTGGTAACCCTAAAGGGCTATCACAAGGCCGCACAACTCGTGCCAGAAGATGGGGTTGACGAAGGAAAAACTTCCGTATACTATAGACTACTCTAGGAGACGCCATGACAACCCAGAAAGCCACTGTGAACAGTGTGGCTCGTGATACTGCCGCACTAACTGCAATCCTCGACCGCCAAATCAGTCGTCTCGACAAGCTCGGCACACGGGCTGTAGCACGCCTTGCCGGAGCCATCCGCCCCCTCGAACGAGTCATGACCACCTTCCGTACGCAAGCACGTACTGTGTTGGTAGATCGTTTCTTGAAAAGAGATCGTGCCTTCACAACGGTAGACAAGAGCCATGCTATCACGTTCAAAGACGACCAAATAGAAGTAGTCGTGCAAGAACGTGAGTCGATGAAGCAAAAACCCGACGCGCTAAAATGGCTCAAGAAACACAAGCCCGATCTCTACAAACCTCTCACTGTTCAACGTGTCATACTTGGTGATGGTGCTGCATTGGCGCGTGCTACCGATGCGTTGGTACGTCTTACTCGAAAAACTAGACGCAGACCGGCTCACATGGACAATACGAAACTTGTAGAGGCCGTCACTGCGTTGGTAGCCAGCTTCACAGCAGAACGTGTTTTGCATCAACCATCTGTCGAAGCTGCCGTCGCAGAGAAAAAGATCACCGTCAAACAACTTCAGCATCTTTACGAGATTAAAACCATTCACGCTCTACTCGTGAACGATCTTGCCGAGAAAGAAAAAAAGT
>CAZRLL010000158.1:0-8887 GCA_964600735.1 uncultured archaeon | reverse complement strand
CCCGGAGATAACGTGGAATTATCTTAAAATCAAGAGAGATGATCTTGATCAAGAGTTCACAAAACTTAATTTTCAGGTGGTTTAAATGATGCGATATACAATCGATATACCAGCTTCAACACAGGGATTGTTATGCGCAATTTTTTATTAAATTTAATATTCATCTTTTAGATGAATTTAGTATTTTTTTTTTTTTTGCAATTGGAAATTTCATCATAAAAACCTTAATCATAAATGAGAAATATCGAATTGCAATGAGGGTATATTTGGTTCAGCATGGAAAAGCATTTTCAAAAGTTGAAAATCCGAATCGTCCGTTAACCGAAGTTGGATCAAATGAGTCTTTTACTATGGCAAATTACCTAAGCAGAGTTCTCAAGAAAAATGTGTCCAGTATTGTTCACAGTGGTAAAATGAGGGCTAAACAAACAGCAGTTATATTTGGTGAACACTTAAAACCAAGTATTGGAATCAAAGATGGAGATGGATTAAATCCTACTTCAGATCCCTCAATTTGGATGATTAGATTAAGAAAAATCACACATGATATCATGTTAATTGGTCATCTCCCGCATTTGCTGAAATTGGGAACACTGTTGCTAACTGATGACGAAAGAGGATCGTTTATAAATTTTCAAAATTCTGGTGTAGTATGTTTAGAAAAAAAAGATAACGCTTGGGCTATAAATTGGATTATTACACCAGAGAATATCGATTAAATTACATTTTATTATTTTTGTAAATATGATTTCAGGTTTATCTTCTAAATATTTTCTTTATTCTTACCCAAATCCCTTGTTTTTCTCCTTCCATTTTTTCCGAGGCTTTGTCTTTTGTTTCAGTTTTTGCCTTTTCTGTAACTTTTTTCTTTACAGCTTTCTTCTTTGTAGCCTTCTTTGTAGCCTTCTTTGGTTTTTCTTCAACAACATCTGCTTTATCAGTTTCTGTTTTTTCTGACATTATACTAACATTAATATTGATTTATTTAAATTTATTTTGTTAAAAATGTGCATTTATACGTTTTATTTAGTTTTACATAAAATAAGTTCAATGAATTTGATACAAATGTGTAACATATTGAATTTTATTGTTCATAATCATTTTTGGCAATTATTCTAAGGAATAACATTCTTCTCACAATTGGTATCACAACTTGTTTAGCATATATGCTACTAGGTTGGTCACAAACGTTAATAATAGATTATTATGCCAAATTATTTGCCTAGTTGGTGCTGATTTATTATGAAAAACACTATTAGAGACTTAAGAAAAGTAATAAATATTACACAACAAGATCTAGCTAAAAGTTTAGGTGTGAATCGGCAAACGATTATTTCCATCGAGAAAGGAACTTACGATCCTTCATTAAAACTTGCGTTCAAAATTGCTAATTATTTTAAAAGAGATATAAAAGAAATTTTTATTTTTGAATCTGGTTAAAAATTCTCTAAAGATCAGTAGAGAGGATACTACTGATACTATGAAATAAAGATTTTTTATAAAATGCAACTGGAAATGAGACATTAAATGGAAACAAAGTAAGTGCAGTAGCCAGTTCATCAACATTTCTAATAAGCGGAAATGGGATTTCTTGCTTGGATAAATTCTTGCATGTTAATCCTATTTTCTCAAATCTAATGAATGTATCCCTTTCTGGTGGATAATAAATGGGAAAAAGGTCAATATCATTTGATAAATTTTGTGATGAAGTCGATTCTTGAAGTATGAAATCTTCGAAATTTTGTATTTGATCGATGAAACCAAATACCATATCCTCACTCAACATACCCATTAATTCAGGATCTCCACTTTCTGAACCCATCCCAGTACGTTTAATTATTGATGATTCAAAGCTTGTGGAAATATCCTTAACATAATCGGGTTTCAGAAGCATACCCATATCCAGATCTTGTATCAAGTTTTTGAATTTATTGATAATATCTGATTGATTATTTTTTATTGTTTTGCTAGCCTTGGAATTGGATAGTTCATTAATTTTAATTTCAGTAAAATTAATAAAATATAATAAATTTAGATACGTGACAAATGCTTTTTGAACCTTTTTTGCTTCATAATAGCCTCTAGTTATTTGGGATAAACAAATAGTAATAATTGCAGATAAAATCATTAATGATTCCTGAATTAATAATTCAGAGGTTGAAAATAATTGCAACCATTCCCCAAGAAAACTAACTAGTATTTCAAAACCTTCAATATCAATTTTTCCAGTTTTATCGTATTTTTGATTTAAGTACATAAATATATCACTGGAAATTTTTATGATTTCATCCTCAAATGTGGGGGATAGGATTATAGAGAATTTCATAAGAGTTTCTCGTTCAATTTCACTAAATATCCATATAAATTGGTATGAATTGGTAAGTAATGAAAAATCGATCTTATACAATTTGCATCCTTTTTCTCCTTCAATTTGTCTTAGCATTTCAAAATAAAGACCAATTTGAGGTTTAAACTTATCGTCTTCAGCTCTAATGTAATTTAATAGGATCCTACTTTTTACTCCCGATATAAAACTCATTTTTAATTTATATTTCAAAAAGGTCTGAATTTCGATTGAATCGAAATTTTCGATTAGCTTAGATGAATCATCAGAACTTGTCAAATTATAAAATTTTCTCAAATATGACAATATATAATCGGTAAGGATCTCTGAATAAAATGAAGACATAGACAAAAAATTATCCCTATCATCTCCCATTGGAATCTCTTTCGCGAAATCCAATGTCATTTCCACAATAGTTGAAAGTCCTTCACATATCGTTACAAACAGAAAAGGATGGAGTTGTTCATTTAATAAAATATTGTACCAGTATTCTTTATCGTACTCTTCAAAATTATAAAATTTGGATATTAATGCACCAACCAGATTTCTTCTTGTCATGAATTCAGTAGTTAAATTAAAGAATTTACCTGCTATTATTGTATAAAATGCCCCAAATATGGGTTTAAAAAATTGAATTTTAATTCCAGAACTCTCAACTTGTCCCCATAATTTGTCAAGAATTGATTGACACTTATTAGCTGCTTCACTGCTCACGTTGAGAAAACCTTTTACAAACAGGAATGTTAAGTATACTTTTTCATATAAATTATAATTTTCACCGTTTAAAATCGTTAAAAAATTCATTTTCAATTGATTAAAAAGTATACTATGGCTTTGATATGATTTTATTTTTTTATTTTTATTAGTTTCATAGGTAATAGTCTCGAATAAAATTCCCAAATCAAGATAAGACCAGGTTTTGATTTCTGATCTTAGCTCTTTCGAATATTTATCATCCCAAAAAATTAATGATTGAAAATCAGCCAAGAATTGATTAACTAATTCATCATCTAGATTTAATTCTACTTGGATTTCTTGGTTAAAAATTTCGATTAGGGCCAATTTCAGTTTTAGGTAATTATTTTGATCTTAATAATTATTACTAATTAAGCAGAGGAAAATTGATTGAAAATATTTAATTAATTAATTAATTAATTAATTGATATTCAACCTTCATCTTTAATTCGAAAGTTTACAGTTTTTCAAGTCAGGGATAAAATTATTATATAATAATACAATAATAATACAGTTAGGCAAAATTAATGCAAAAGAAAAATCGTACTAAAAGAAAAATGTACAAAGTTGTTATACTGGGAGAACCTGCAGTCGGCAAGACGAGTTTAAGAAAAGTTTATCTTGGAGATGGATTTCAGGCTAGTTATCAGTCAACAATTGGTGCTGATTTTGCAGTCAAGCGTAAAGGAGAAAATGCGATACAAATTTGGGATCTAGCCGGTCAACCGGGTTATTCTGATGTACGATCCCTCTATTATAAAGGTGCCCAAGGTGGAATTATTGTCTTTGATATTACTCGTCCGAAAACATATATGAGTATCACTGCTTGGATTGATGAGATGATTAAACAAGCGAATAAGAATTTACCAATAATTTTAGTCGGAAACAAAGCAGATTTAAGAGAATCAAATACAGAATCAGTTCAAAATAAAGATGCAACTGAATATGCGAAAACCTTATCAGATTGGTCTGGTTTTCAAGTGCCTTACCTTGAAGCATCCGCCTTATCAGGTCTAAATGTTGATTTGATATTTGATAAAATAGTAGAAGAAATTGGATATTTGATTGCTACAGAAACATCCATATAATTTAATAGACCAATAAAAATGTCCCAATTACATGTACGGTTATATTTGAACATTAGGAATATAAATAGTAATTAGAGGGCTGAAAGTACTAATCAGTAAGTTTTCGAAAAAATATAAATTTTCACTCAAGTAATTGGATTACTATTAGGTGATTCCTGACATCTAACAAGGACTGCTGAACATGGATATACAAAAATGATCATTAGTTAATTTTCTTCATCCAGAGTTTTTCTTTGATATATTTGAATTTAAATGTCTAATTCTGAAATTTGTTATCTACCTAAATGGTGGATCCTCCATACGATAATTTGGATAATATACCTCAATTAGACTGTTGATATTATTGAAGCCGGAAATATTAATTTTTGTAATTCTGGAAAATATTCCACAAATGAGGTTTGAAATTGGCCTATTAGGTCTTCAGGTTCATATTCTGCTTCCCGAAATAAACGAGCAAGTGAGGTGAATTTGGATATACAGACTCCAGTATGTCGCCCGTAATGATAAATTATCACTGTTTTAAATAACGTAATAATAAAAAACCGATTTGTGGCTAGTTCTATCTTTCGAGTTGTCTCACTAGCCTCATGGGCCTCGATGCCTGCTTTTGTTCCAATTTCATCTAAAATTGTACTGATTCCAAAAAGAGCTCCTGATGCTAATGAAGCATCCACAACGTCACTTGTTGAATAGATTGGAATTCCATCCGTATTTGCTATAATAATTTGATGGATATCTACTGGATCATGAAATCCTAAAAAGGGGTGTCTATATAGTACAATGAAGATAGTTAATAGTCCAATATTTGCTACTAGATTTTTAATAACTTGAGGTAAACCAAATGCATCTAATATTGGTAACAATAAATTTGACGCCATTGCCAGAATTGCAGAGATTAGTAAAATAAGTATCATTCTTCTATTTTGTTTGCTGGCATTCGAATATGCTTGAAATAAGGGATAAAATAATTCTCTGATAAGCATAATAAAGAGTACCGAAATATATCCATACCATAAAAATGGGCTTTTTGGATCCGAGCCCCAGGTCTCAAGATCAGGATCGTACTTAAGATCATACCAATCCTTGCGTACAAGTTGAGCCGTAAGGAATATTCCAATCGTAACATAATAAATGATTAATGAATATGTTAAGCCTTCATTTCTAAGAGAAGAAAATCCATGAATTGTTGATACCATAATGAGAGCTCCTGCAATAGCTGCTATATACCAAACTACGCGAACGATATCTAGATCATTTTCAGACATAACATCATAAAATACATGGGATAAATTCCATAAGAGTATATTAATTGAAGCTATGATAAATGCAATTGTTCGATTTAATCTGTATTTTTGGTAAATTGAAAATGTCACATAAATTGAAAAAATACTAATTACAACAGTCAAAGAATCAATAATTACGAAAGTTGGATCCACATTTTAATTAGAAATTAGTATCGTTATTAATATTTTCCGAAATTATGTCGCCTTTCCATACTAAATTTAATCGTAAGTTTTTTTTTACAAATAAAAAATTTCCAAAGATTGTTGAAAAAAATTCTTCAATTTTCTTTTACTTTTTCTTATAGATTGCTTAAAATTGAATTTTCTTGATTTATGAGTCACTAGAACTTGAAAATCTAATAAAGTCCTTTGAATGATTTCAGTAGTTAAATCTCGAGAAAAGATATCTTGGGAATAACGCAGATTTATTCTTGGTACTTCTTGACCAATTACCTTATCATTATTTTTTGAATGGATCCAACAACGGAAATCAAAATCTGTTTTTTCATTTACACACTTTGAATATTTATTTGTCACAACTACAATTGAAATGACTAATTTCATTTCTTTCAGGTATATTTCTTTTATCTGCTTTATATCAGTGAATGAAAGAAATGGGCTCATACGATTATGGCTATGAATCCAGCCAACGCATTCCTTTTCTATAATCCGAGATTTGTGGTAATACAAAGATTTAGCTCTATCCAGTTCAGAACATTTAAAATGAGCAAAATCAGCGGTTTGTTTTAAAAGTATTAAATCCGTAATAAAAATCTTATTTTTTTTTTATCCCCCATAATTCTGCTCCCCATTCCTTCTTTTTACCGATAATTTCCAATATTCTAGCAGCAAGAATTACGTCATCGTAAAAGTAGATTTCAAAAGGTTTCATACAATAATTTTTTACTTGGATTTTTAAATCAGTTAAGTGTAGATCTTTTAACGATAGATACTATAACTTTTGTTCTATTATGAAAGGCTATGGAATTTTTTAAAAAAATTTAACATTTTAGGTTTTTATTTATCGCGTGTAAGCACTTTAAGTAGTGAAAAAACATAATATCTGTGGGTAATGGTTACCCAATGATGTTATATGGCGAAAACGAATGTAACAGTTCTGGTAGAAGGTAAAACAATTCCGTATTCAGTAAATCTAGAGGATAGAAGCTATTCGATAAAGGAATTTCTGGAAACGTCTCAATATCCTTTCGGACAAAAACAAAGACTAATCACAATGATCCAAGGAAAACGTGTTTCTCTAAATGGTAGAGAATTGGAGATGGATCAATTAAATAATTATCCAGTGGAGGGTGAAGAAGTATTCATTTCTATACTTGAAGGGGGCGTTATGGGAGGTAAAATCTAGGGAAAAGTGCAAATGAAAAATTTTCTTGAGATCCCTGTTGCTCATCGAAATTTAATAAATAGCAAAATTTTGGAAACCAGCGTCTCTATTATTGGTACTGGTCACCTTGGCTCATGGGTGGCCAATGGATTGAGTTTAATTGGAGCGACTGAATTTTACCTATACGATTATGATATTGTAGAAGATAGAAATATTTCAGGAACTCCTTATCAAAGTGTATCAATTGGAAAGCCTAAGGTTGATGAGTTGAAAAATTTAATGGAGATGAGTAGCGTTGGAAAAAGGTTCATTTTAACTAGAAATAAGAAATTGGAGAAAGCAAAAGACATTGTCCAGGATACCGAATTCTACATCATCGCAACCGATTCTTTGGAAAGTAGACAATCAGTTTTCAACGCTATCGTAAAAGTAAGCAAAAATAGTTTTCTAATAGATATGAGATCCAGGGCAAAAATATCTGAAATCTATTCCCTACCATTAGAAAATGAAATTGCCAAATTTTGGTATAAAGAAAATTTAAAAAGTAATGAAAAAGACCCTACACCCCCAATTCACTGTAATGAGGCAAATATAGTACAAAATTCCCTACTAGCTTCGAGTGTGACGATCCAGATTGTAAGTGACGTTCTTGATGGATGTCGAGAGGCAAGATATTTTAGACTAGGAATAGACAAATTTAGTATACAACCCGTGACTGTCCCTTTAGAATCATATGAGAAAGAATACAATAAAATTAAAAAGAAACAAGTTTCAAGAATCAAGTTACGTGAATGTATTGTTTGCTCAAAAAAACACAGAAAAGCTTCACTATTTGAGAGATGTAAAGCGAAACAGAAAGTTGATAAAAATAAGGGTTTACCAGATAGATCTGCATTATTCAAAAAATGATTTCCAATTTTAATCACTATAAAATACTAAATAACCTATAATTATTGATGCAACAATATCGCGGAAAAGGAGTGTTCCGAGGGGAAATAACTCAAATCAGAGTCAACCAAACTCAATATTATCATCGACAATGGGGTGTTGAAAGCAGATCTAGAATATATATCATATCAGAGACAATTGCTAATTTTAGGAAACATGAATTTTTATGTTCATGTCCCGATTGGATCAATCATAGACAAAAATATCCACAACCTCATGATCGATGTAAACACATTGATGCTGTAGTTGCTGGATTTGGTTCGATAGTTGGTCCAGTTACCGAGGTGAGTTTTGAATCCGGTTTGATAAGTCGAATAAAAAAAATTCAATTAATCAGCTCCAATCAATACTTAAATTATCGACCGGTAATCTCAATTAATTGTAATTGGTCAGGTAGAAATCTTCACTTTAACCACATTATAACAATGCCAAAAAATGCCATACCTGTTAATATTATCGCGGGCCAGATTAACTTCCCAATTGGATATATACATGGTAACACATTCTTTGTTGCTTTAAATTCCCATAGTATATGTGAGTTTGATTATAAACGGTTTCTGATCACTTATGAAAAAAGACAGTTTACTCCGGAGCAAAGTGAACGTTTATTGAGAATGGAGACCCAGAGGGATAGATTAGAGAAGAATTTCGGTGAGCAGGTCGAGAACGAATTTGAGATATTTGATGGTAAATTCACGGACAATGACAGAAAAGAATTGAACGCTTTATTAAAAAGTACGACAATTGATGGTTATGAAATCATTGAATCTTCTATTGTATTCGAATTTAATGACCGAAAAATTATGTATAACGGTAGAATAGCTTGGCAAGGGGATTATTTGGTGATTTGTGGTAAATTCCCGAAATTTTATGTCATGGGAGCAGATATCAAGGGGAAAGGCTACAATGGAACATCTCCCCATCCACACGTGAATTCGGGAGGTGTGCCTTGTTTGAATACCTACAATTCTATTATTGTCCAGGCTTTAAACAATAGGGAGTGGTTAAAATTTGCTACAATTGTAAGTGACTTCTTAACTCAATATAATCCAAGGAGTCCAATTGTTCGATTACATTAACCAAACATTGATCAATGTCTGTCCACTTAATGAACATACATTACTTCGAATTTCAACGAATAGAG
>CAZRLL010000157.1:0-8904 GCA_964600735.1 uncultured archaeon | reverse complement strand
ACCAGGAACTTCACTAGCTAAATGACTGATTTAGTTAGTTATCATAGTATGCGTAAGTACTTGAAACAAAGGTTACATCATTTTCAAGAGGTTCCAGACGAAGCCTGTAGCTCCTAACCTCATTCAATTATTCCTCATTACGATCTCAATTTTCATTTGTCTATCATTCTGGGGATAAGCTTTAAGTTTTGATTTATTAAAGACAGATGTTTGCTAATTATTGTAAATCCGACTGCATCGAATTATACATTAAAGAAAAAATGGTCAACAATTGAAGCGAAGTTAAAGAATATCAAAAGTGATTATGAGATTGTTACTACAGAGTATCGCGAACATGGGCGTGAAATTGCAAAAGAAGCGGTAAATGATCACGATATTATTATATCCGCAGGTGGGGATGGAACGGCACATGAGGTCGCCCAAGGTATTGTCGATTCGGGTTTAAGCCCACAGGAAGCCCCTAGTTTTTTCCCATTACCTTTGGGATCTTCAAATGATGTGCCACGTAATTTAGGTGTACCAGAGAATATTGAAGATGCAATTGAAATATTGAATAATGAAAATATTGCATATATTAACACTATAAAATGTCAAGGAGATGATCAACCACCTCAATTATGTTTTAATCTAGGCCAAATCGGACTACTCTCCGTTTTCAGTTATAATGCAGCTGTAAACAGAGAAAAACCAATTTTTCCTTTCAATATTCCTCCCTTTTCTTGGCTTGTTAGAGAAGGAAATCCAAATAGATATACCTTAGTTGCTTTGAAATATATATTATGGAAATATTCCAATCTTCAGAGCAGGATCACTTTTGATAATCAGGATACGAGAGATATAAAGTTAACTATTTTGAGCTATAATGTAGGAAAAACATATGGTCATTACAAATTTTGCCCAAATGCCGACCATTTTGGTGACTCATTTGCAACAACCATAGGTAATAATATCTCTCGATTCACACAACTTAGATTGATAGGGCTGATAAAAAAAGAAAAATATGATAAACTCGAAATTTCAGAAGCAAAAAGGGTATTTGTAGAAGTAGACAAACCAATTCCAGGTGGAGCAGATGGAGAACCTTATGCAGTTAATGCTACAAAATTTAAATTAGAATTGAAGAAAAAATCATTTAAAGTAATAGTTCCCTAAATTAGATTATCAATGCTTCATGAGTCAAATTATTATTCATTTGGATCGTAAAAAATAATTAAATTAATTAGAGCTACTAAAAATATGAACCACGTGATTAGTAGCGAAACCAGATAAATTGTGAGTTAAACCAACCTCAGCATCTGATATTTGTCTCTTATCTGCTTGACCTCGTAATTGTGTAGTGATTTCGGTTATTTGAGCGAGTCCTGTGGCACCTATTGGATGACCTTTGGCTTTTAATCCACCACTTGTATTTACAGGTAAACTACCATCGAGTGCAGACTCACCATCTTCAATAAATTTACCACCTTTACCTTTCTTTGTAAATCCTAGGTCTTCATATTCAATAATTTCAGCAATAGTAAAGCAATCATGTGTTTCAGCAACATCGATATCACCAGGTGTCTTATTTGCCATCTCATATGCCATCTTAGAAGCTTTCTTCAATGCATCCCAAGTAGTTATTGATTTCATGTTTGAGACTCCAATTGATGGTTCCGTACTCTGTCCAGAACCTAGGATGTATACTGGTTGATCAGTATATTTTGTGGCTAAATCAGCTCTTGTCAAGAGAACAGCAGAGCCTCCATCAGTTAATGGAGAACAATCAAAAAGATTAAAGGGATCAGAAACTACTTTAGAATTCATAGCCTTTTCTAAAGTAATTTCCCCCATCTCATAAAACTGTGCATTTGGATTTCTAGCTGCATTATAATGATTTTTTACAGCAACCATCGAGAGCTGTTCCCTTGTAGTTCCATATTTTTCCATATGTTCTCTAGCAGAAAGAGCAAATCCCGAATATGCAGTTATCCCATGAATTGATTCCTGTTCAACGTCGGGAACGATACACAATCCCCTGGTGGCAGTTTTTGGATTGTGTGTCATTTTTTCCAGACCTATTAGTAATACAGTATTTGCCATACCAGATTTAATAACAGCCCAAGCATTCCTCATAGCAACACTGCCTGATGAACAAGCCATCTCAACGCGAGCAACAATTTTTGGTTGCACACCTACAACTTGAGTAGCAAGATTGGCTACATGGGCCTGATCGACTAAAAGTTCTGGTTGTCCTGCAGATACATATAAACCTTCGATATCACTGGGTGATATTTCACCATTGGTTGATGCAATCGCACTTGCGACCGATTCAGCCATTAACTCTCGATAACTAACATCATCTCGTTTGCCAAATTTGGTTACTCCAGCACCAATAATTGCTACATCGGGACTCATAAGTTTTTTTTTCAGATTATGTCAATAAAATTTCCTACCCCCCCAACCTCGTATTGACTAATTTTTACTAATAATAAAGCAAATTTTCTTTAATCAGTATTAAAAACAAATTACTATTAAACAATTTTATGTAAACTAACTTCTTCGAAAGGACTGATAATTATTAAGGTGATCCCTCCTCTAATTGATTCATTCAAATTAACAGTAATAAAATCCTCAATTCTTGTAGGTTGATTACAGAAAGGACACTTTCCAGAATTAAACACGTAATTTGTTACGATTTCTTTTTTATCGACAGACATTAATCCTTTGCAGGCAATATCATCGATCTCCCCAATTTCCATGGTTTTAACCTCTTTGTTTTCTGGAGTGTGGTAAATCCCAGTCTCTCTGATAAATTTTCCAGGAAGAAGTTGATATCTTTTCAACAATTCACATGCATGTACAAGTAGATATGAAGAGTTTTTCAACAAGACAAATCGTCCTTCCTCCATTGCATATTGAATATCCTCAATCATGAAGGTTTTTCCCTCTGGAAAATCATTCAAAAATTTACTTAATTCAAATAATTCCAAGCCAATCTGTTTTTCAGAATAATTAACACTCAAATTTGTGGAATGATTAGAGATGTCTAGTTGGATCATCTTAATCAGTATCTTTGATAATTCACTCCAATTTGGATTATTATTCACAATATTAACTAAATTATTTGAGGATAATTTATTTTTTCCTGTTGAATGAGGTGATTCACAATATTTCTTCTCTATACGATTGCAGATAAACCGGAAGATATTCTAAAAGCAATGAATGCAGTATAAGTGCAGGATCCTCCGGCCATCTCTCGTTTATCCACTTATCAAAATCCCTAATTGTGGTGATTCCTCCTAAATCATATTTATGTTGTAATACTTCCCTCACATAGGAATCCAAAAATGCATATTCATACCTTCTAGAACCATATATCATGAGGCATCTGGCTGTATAATGACCAACACCCTTTATTTTTCTTAAACCATCTAACCCACGTTTTAAAATCGGGTAATTAGCGTAAGTTTCAAAATTCTCAAGATCCTCGAGGGTTAAATTGGAAAGGAATTTACTCTTATATCCCAATTTTAGCTCTAACCAATCTTTGGAAGTCATATTCGCTAATGTCTCGTTGTTAGGAAAACCTTTCAAGGATTTATCCCAAGCAACTTTGGTTCCATATTTATTAAAGAAAGCCTTTGTAGTTGATAAATAATTGAAAAACGACGTATTTTGAGATAGAATTGTTAAAATGACCACCTCTTGGATATTTGTATTAGCAAATAGTCTAAATCCAGGATTCGATCTTACTGCAATACCAACCAGTGGGTCTGAATCACGTATTTCTTTCAAAATTTGCATTTTCTCGTCTAAACCAATTTCATACCTAATTTTGTCTATGGTTAGATTTATATCTGTATTATCCAAAGCTTTTGATGACTCGATTTTTAATTGGACAGATCTGCTTAATGGTTTTTTTTGAGTAACCCGGGTAACAATAATCGCACCGCCCAATGAAGTAAAGACTCGTGTCCAATGATTTTCATCAAATGGCACATTTGCTAAGACATAAGTTTTGGGTAGTGTTATATCAATTGGTAATAAACTCTCTAGTTCTATCGTTTCACTCCAAAACTTTTTCTTTGACATTTAGCAATCAATTTGAGAATAATATATTACTCAATGGGTTCTACACTTGAACTAAAATCTCGTAATCTTGATTCTAATTGTTGAATTTTTTCATCCTTTTCCTTAATAGCGTAATTGTGAGATGAAGTTAAATTATCGATTTTTTCAGCAATTTCCTGCTGATGTTTACTTTCAAACTCTCGAACTTTACTTTGTAATGCATCTTCCTGTTCTTGAATTAATTTTGATCGTAATGTATTCAATTCAGATTCCTTGACATCTTTAGCATGATCCTTTAAACGTCGGACCTCGGCATCAGCTTCAGATTCTAACTGTTCAATTTTTTCCTCAAATTTCTTGGTAATTTCAGCACGTACCACTTCTTTTTCCTTGGCAACCTCCTCAACTTGTTGGGATTGGATATCTCTAATTGCGGATTCTATTTCATCGTTTTTCTCCTGCAATTCAATATTAAGTTCCTCTCTCAGCTTACTCTCTTGTTGAGTTAACTGCTGACGTAATTTATTTTCACTGACTTGTTGTAGTTCTTTTAGTTCCTTATCAAACTCTAATGTTAGTTTTTGTCTAACTTCTGTAATTCGATTATCCAATGATTCTTTTATTATCGAAACAGCTTGATCTTTTTCAGCTAGTAATTTTGATTTTTGTAGACTTAATTCTTGTTCTTTTATACCTTCTAATTCCAATCTAAGTGAGGATATTGCAGTTTCTTTTTCGTCATCAAATTTTCGCGTTAACTCCTCATTCAGCTTATTTTTCTCATCTTCAATCTTGGTAGAAATGTCATTAATTATCGCGGTAGCAATATCTCCATCGACTATCACATTATTTGCCCAAGTTGAAATATTTTCCATAAGATTAAGACTGAATTCTGATATTTCAAAATCCTCTGATTTTATGCTACTACTAATTTCATTCTCAAGAATTCCAGCAAGATTCCGAATTGCTGTTGTTAATGAGGAAGGTATGTTTGGTGCTATTTTTTCTTCTATGGCTAGAAATGCTTCATTTGCGTGTTTTAATTTTTCTTCATATTCAGAAGTCCGGCTAACTGCTCGAAATTCAAATGATAATTTTCCAAGTGATTGTTTGTGAGTATTCTGCAACATATCAGTATACATTACATGACCAGTTACTTCACGAATTGATTCAGTGCTTTCACCGGATAATGATCGTATTGAAAAATTCCTTTCAACATTAATATTAGGCAAAATGTCTCCAATTTTATCGGATACATCACCATTAAGAATTTCAATATCCTCTGGAAATTGCATTTCCAATTGGACATCTGTAGCTTCACCTTCACTATTATTTGCGATACTGATAATTATTTCATAAGTTGAATTGTAAAGCATATCTCTTGGTATTTGAGTACCAATCTGAATTTTTGGCATTTTTATCCGGCTTTCAATTATTTCTCTTGTATGTGAAACCACGGTATCTAGTAAAGTTGTAAATCCAAGTAATTTAGATGTGGTCAACATTGGTTTTAAGTCTGTTGAAATAAAATTTTGTGCGTCTGTTAGAGCACCCATATTTGTATTTCTTAAAGCATCCAGTAAGTAACCCAGTGCAAATAATAATCGTTTTAGTGTTTCTGAATCTTCTTTTTTCTGAGAAATCTCTACCGCTTCATTATAAATTTCAAATGCTCGATCTTCATTACCAAACATTAAGCATACTAATCCAGCAATAGTTACTGAAGTGACCGCTCGATTATTTTCACCAAAATTAAAAGCATTTTTTGACGCAATAAGTAGTTCATCTGCAACTTTGGAGTAATTTTGATCTCGTTCGGAGGTATCCTCCATTTTCTCATAAGCCAATCCCTGTATATAATAGGATTCAGCAGCTGATCGATGCTGTTTTTGATCTTCATATCGCTTTGCATTTGCACTTGATGTATCAATTATTGATTGGATGATTTGCTTTCCTTTTGCATGATTTCCTGCAGATATTTCGTTTTCAGCGATTTTAAGCTGTTCTAGTGGATTTGTGACTTCATCTGTTCCCACTTTATTAAATAATTCTTTGCGTAAATCATCCCCGTAAGACATGATAAGAAAAAAAAAAATATAACATGAATAAGGGTTTCGTCTTATATCAAGATTATACTCTACTTTATCATAAAGAGACTGATATTTTTCTAATTGTCTTATCGATCGATTAAATGTAATTCACACAACAAGTTAATCAATAGCTATAAACAATGTAGTTATAAACAATTGAGGAAATAACTGTATGCATGAAAAACGTGCGAAAGGAGCAATCGTATCTACTTTAGGACCTGCATCAGATAAAGTAGAAATACTGGAAAAGATGATTGATGCTGGACTAGATATTGTTCGTCTGAATATGTCTCATGGAACGCATGAAGATACAAAACAACGCTTTGAACTAGTTCGAAGAGTGAATGACTTAATACCTATATTGATGGATTTATCCGGTCCAAAGATTCGAGTCGGAAACATGGAAGAATCTGTTCAACTTAGACATGGGGATAAATTTATTATAACCCGGCATGAGATAACTGGTACACAGGAGCGTGTATCGATTTCCTATCCAGAATTAATAGATTTGGCGGAAATTCAGAACTCTTTATTTTTGAACGATGGCTTGATTGAGATTAAGATAATTGATAAAACCAAGGATGACTTAATTTGTGAGGTAATTTCAGGAGGTCCATTGAGCTCAAGAAAAGGCGTAAACACTCCCGGAATTCCAATTGCATTATATTCACCCACTAAGAAAGATATCAAAGATTTGGAGTTTTCAGTTGATCTTGAACCAGATTTTTACTCGGTATCATTTGTACGAAGAGTTCAAGATTTACAGACAGTGAGAGATATAATCGCAACAAAAACCAAGGAAGAGATACCATTAATATCAAAAATAGAACATCAAGATGCAGTCAACTCGATAGATGATATATGTAAAGCGTCCGATGGAATAATGGTAGCCCGCGGGGATCTTGGTGTCGAATTACCCCTTGAAACTGTACCACTTATCCAACGAAAGCTGGTTGCTAAATGTAATAATTTGGGGATTCCCTGTATAGTTGCAACACAAATGCTTGAATCAATGGTATTGGCTCCTAGACCGACGAGAGCAGAAACTTCTGATGTTGCCAATGCGATACTTCAAGGCGCAGATGCGGTTATGTTAAGCGCAGAAACCGCAACAGGAAAGTATCCAGTAGAAGCTATCTCAATGATGGAAAAAATTATCCAAACAGTCCAACCAATGATTAAACAAAAATCACATATGCGCTTTGAAGGTATACCAAGTGTTTCTGAATCTATCGGCAGATCCGCAGTATCATTAGCTGCAGGTCTTAATTCAGATGTTATTATGGCCTTTACTAGAACGGGCTTATCAAGTGCTTTAGTATCAAAATTTAGACCCGAGCAACCAATTATTGCCGTTACTCCCTCAATAAAAACTGCCCGAAGAAGCAGGCTCCAATGGGACGTTTATCCGCTCCTACTGATTCACCAATTCGTAGATACAGATGAGATGATTCATGAGGGGATTTGTAAGGCGTTTGAACAAAAGTTAATTGATAGGGACTCCAAGGTTATTGTAGTTGCCGGTTCATTATTGGGTCTGCCATCTTCTACAAATCTAATTCAGGCAATCCCTGCAGGAGAGATAATTGCTTCAGATGAGGCTAAGGAAAGGTTTGCGAGAGCATATTCATTGAAAGATATATGAATTGTCTATAGTTTGTATAGTACTGCGCTGACATGAATCGATTGATTAGACCAGAGTATCTCAAAAGTATATTAACCATTAATTTCAAAATATTTTAATATTGCAACAATAATGTATGTTATGCCAGATTGGTAAACATGAAAAACCAAAGAAAACTGGAGATATCGAAAATAGGTACAAAAATTCCAAAAGAAATATATGAACTAAAAAGATTAGAGATATTATTATTGCCAGAAAGTGGATTAGAAGAAATACATGAAGATATTGGAAATATGACCAATCTACGATCGTTTGTAACATGGGGATGTAAGTTAACGCATTTACCGAGCAATCTAGCTAAATTGAAAAAGCTAGAACAATTAGTAATTGCAGAAAATACTCCGTGGAATAGATTCGATGGATGGAAAATAATAGGTAAACTAGAAAATCTGCGTTACCTAGACATCTCGGATTGTCGGTTGCAGAACATACCAAGTCAAATATTTAAATTAAAAAAATTGGAAATATTGATCATCCGAGACAACCCAATCCTGCCTGAGACAATAGAGTATTTGGTTGGAGATACACAAAAATATTTCCCGAATATGAAACGTTTCATCTTTTATGAAGAGCTAGAAGAAGAAGACGTGTTATTCATTAATGAATTCGAGGAAAAATTGATGTCTGATATATAGCAATCAAAATGTCAACTCGATATACATCGTCTATATTGGACTAAATTAATTTGAAGCACGCAAACCGTGATTTTACTGACACAGACGAGATGATTCATGAAGGCATTTGCATGGCGTTTAAACAAAAATTAATCGAAAGGGACTCAAATGTTGTTGTAGTTGCCGGTTCATTATTGGGTCTGCCATCTTCTACAAATCTAATTCAATTAATTCCCGCAAGCGAGATTATAGATTCAGATGAGGCTAAGAAAAGGTTTGCTATGGCATATTCATTGAAAGATATATGATCGAAAAAAGTGAACTTTTTTCTTTGTGAGAAGTTTAGACACAAAGGACTCTTATTCTTACTGGTGGGATCATTCCACCCCTACTCCCTAGTTTTACAACCTTGGGAGCTACTTTTTTGATAATATTTAATGCTGCGTTTACATCTGCGTTAATATTT
>CAZRLL010000156.1:0-8942 GCA_964600735.1 uncultured archaeon | reverse complement strand
ATTAATAAATAAAACATTGGATCCGTGAGGATCGTTAAATCCCAACCTAACCAAACACCTCGTTCATCTTCGGTAAAATGACCGAATTCAAGTGAACCGTGCACGCCGAATGTATTGGATAGATTAGATCTCATAACTAGAAATTAACCCAATGTAGTACAACATACTACAATGAAGTATTTATCAAACTAAAGGGAGTGTAATAAAAATTCCATTAGCAAAAGAAGACGACTTCAACAAGTGTTATTATAAATTACAACTAAAATAGTGATACAGGGTAATACCATGGATGAGAGGAAAGATTGGATCTCTTTTTATTGCGATGGTGTAAATGAGAATGATTAGTAAATACCGAAGGGCACAATTATTTGTTATTGAAGTAATCGTTGCGCTTACCGTGTTAATTGTATTAGTTTCCATTCTTTTTACCCCACAGTCTTTGTCCCCCCCTCCAAATCAAAGTGATCTGGCTGGAGACGGTCAGAACGCTATATCCATATTAGTTGCATCAGGAAATCTTTGGAAATATTTTGAAGCTGCCAATTATTCTTTTTATGATAACAACACTGGAATAATTTTGGATCCAAATAATGATACAAAACAACCTATAGCTAATACTATACGATCCTCTATACCTCTTATCGCCAATTTCAAAGTATTTGTATATCGATACAATAATATATCTCAAGCTTGGGATAGAATTGATATCATTAATTATGAAGCATATACTCCCTCGGGTATAGATGTGGAGGTGGTAGAGTCGTATTCTATTGGGTATTACGATTCGTTTACGCCCTTCATATTTCAGCTGAATTTATGGTTTGAGGTGGTTTTATGAATAGAAAGGGCCAAGTCTTCTTGCTATTAACCTTGCTTGTGTTAACCTTTATGATCAGTATTTCTGCGATTTTGTTTGATATTAAAAAAGCTGAATACATGGAACCTTCTCCTGATTTTGACGAAACCATGGAAGTCTGGGAAAATTCAGTAGAGGCTATTGAGCAAATTTTTAGTATTCTAATTGCCATTAATAGCAAAGATAATGTGACTTATCCCGATGGTAATTATAACAACGAAGTATCAACTGAACTTGCAAAATTAGAATATTACTTAAATTCACGTGGATTTGCAGCTACAATTCTATTGTTGGGGAACGCCTCCTACATAGCGCCTACTAGTGGTCTACAAACAAGTTTTGTGTCCTTATCTGGGAATATTTCAATCTATCTTAGTTCAATTTCTGGTACAGAAATCAGACAAGTCATAAATTTGACTGTAATTTATAATGCTGTTGTTACAGCGAGCACTCTACTTATAACTAAATCCGTTGTCGGTCCACCCCCTCGAAACGCGACTAAAACAAATTATCTTTCTAGTTGTACATTCAATGTAACAGGCTTGACTGATCTGGCCAACGGTGCATACACTCACACTATACTCCCTGATACTCCTTTTATTATCAGAACACCTAATACGGTAGAACTGCAAGTAACAACGCCAACGTAAAGTCATAGAGGCTAAATTAATCGTGGTGGGAGCTCAGAAAAATCAATCATATTTTTAAAAAAAATAAGACTCTGAAAATCTTCAATAGTAAGCGAAAAAATTGCGTATAACATAATACCTAGCAAAGAAATAATAAAATATTAGGATTTAAGATTTAAGATGCTAAATGGCAAGGGTAAATTTCACTGAGAAAATAAAAAGAGTTTGTGGACAAAGAGCGTCATTTATTTGTAGCAAGCCTGATTGTAGATGTTTAACGGTCGCGCCCGCAGAAAATCCCAACGAAACAGTAAGTATTGGTGAAGTCGCACACATATATGCTGCTAGCCCAAATGGACCAAGACCTCCTCCAAATTCTGATTTTGATGTTTCTTCAATTGAAAATGCAATATACCTCTGTACTGCATGTGCAACTATTATTGACAAGAATGAAGGAAGAGATTATCCTGTAGAACTATTATTTAAATGGAGAGAAGCCCATGAAAACTGGGTAAGAGATAATTTGAATAAATCACCTCAATCTATAATCCCAAGGCTAGATGGTGAAATATCAGCTGAGGGAAATGACAATGTCATTGGTGTAGATGTAAAGGGTCCTGTTAGTTTTGAACCGGGAACTAAAATAAGTGCCAAAGGTAAACGTGCGGTGACTGGTGTTAAAATAACAGGCAAGGGGAGAAATAATGAGTGTCTATAACTATTTTGGTTACAAATGTCCTAAATGTAATTCCACATTAGATGTTGCAGTTGCAGGAGAAAGCTTACTATGTCCAAATTGTAGAACAGAGATGGTTCCTGATGAAAAAGGTAGTTCTTCATCCGCTAATGTATTTTGCAGAAATTGCAACGCTGCCTTTGGATTAATCAATAGTGACAGGTGTCCGATATGTGGAAGACCTTTTAGTGAGTAATCGATCGATAATCAATCGTTTCAATTTCGGGAATTATCATTCGATGAAATACAAAAGATTCCTTCTGCACTAAGTCCCTTTTCAAATTCTGCCGTGGTTCTATCATTTTGGAAAATCAAAATGACTCCGCTCGTTAAAATTCGATAATCAGAGCCTCAACTCGTTGAGGACGAGTACGAAACAACCAAAAGATTGGGTTAATCTAAAGTCTTGGCAAATGCACACATTTCATTGAATAGATTTGTAAAGTCTTTAATTGACACATCTTTGTAACTAAGTGGTTTCCCAAGCATATTTTTCGTAATTTTAATGTTTTTCCATTTAAAAGGTAATTTTTTTAATTTTTTTCCATATACAACAATATTAAAATCATGGGAAAAGCAATTTCTGATTGCCCAACTCACAAGATACCAATCTTGTTTTTTAAAATTATTAGATTGTTCAGGTTTTGTCTGCTTACAGTAAGATTTGATCAGTTCAAATGTTCTTGTTATTGGTATCTGAAGGCTTAAATCAAAAAACACTGCAATCATTTTTTCTCGATCGGGACTCTCAAGTATTTGTGCAGCAGGCTCTAATGGAAAAACATATTCGAATGTATGATCAAAATCCTTAATATTAAAGTTCTCCCTCATCCTTAATAATTTGGGAATCCCAACTTTCAAGGATTTCGTTCCATCTGTAAATGAAATTTGCAATGCTAGATTTTTTGCACCAACAAAAGCAACACCGGCAATTAGCATATGGGCCAATGCCTTTATGCTGTCAATGTATTTTAAGAATAAATTTTTATTCATAATTCAGGATTTTATCTTATTTTATTTAAAGCATTGACCACACCTTACAAAGTGAATGGGGACGAGTGAGATATAAGCGATAGCGACTGAATAGAGTGAAGGATCGAGCTAATTTGGGAGACACGTAGTTCGAAAAGTTGATTGATTAAACATCTGTCTAGTTAATTATAATTGCTGATTAAAGTCAGAAATAATGCAAATGAGTATTGAATAATAATTCAATAACTACTATCGAATTTAGCACCCTTTCAAAATTGAGTGAATAGATCCCGATTTTATAGACAGAGATAAGATAGAAGTTGTCTTGGACGGAGACCTATTTATTTAAAAATTTGCTTTACTGTTTCTAATTATGAGGTATTCAAGAAAGAGATAAAATTAAATTTCATCCATATCAGTAGTCGTAAAACCATTCAAATCCCAATCCTGCAATCCCTTTATAATGCAATTAATGCACAGATAGACCTTAACACCAAGGGCTTTAAATCACAAATCATTAGGACAAAGGTTAGCGAATAAGTCTTAAATATGACAATATGTCTAAATAAATTAGTGAAACAGCTCTTAATTTCTCCTTAACAAATAAGCAGTATGTTACTACATAGTAGGAGGGTTCTGACCACAAGAAGGAGATAAAAGCGACGTCTGAAATTCTAGATCATGCACGATAATTTTCGTTGTACTCAGATAATTTTTCCTCGTGATGTATCAGAAGATGGTATTAGCTATATGGAATAATTTGCAAATTACGCGTTCTAATTCATTCGCTTCCTTCTTATAATAACAATTGAGAATACAAATAATGGATAATAGTAAATCACACTCAAACCTTCTGTATTGGTAATTATATCAGACAAAGTGATATTTGAGGTATTAATTTCCGTCAATCTCTCTGTTAAAGTTAAAAGTTCTGTATAATTAACTACATTTGTCTTAGTTGAGATTTCCGTATGATCATAAGTCTTAGTTGTTGTTTCAGTAAATGTTGTATTAGCAACTGTTTCGGTCTTTGTGGTTGTATCCCATTTTGTATCAGTTACAGATTGAGTAACAGATTGAGTTTCAGTCTCGGTAACACTTTTGGTTTCAGTTATTGCACCAGGAAGTACTTCAGATTTGTAAACTGTGCCGTTTATCGACAACATAGACCAATATTGGGAAGCAGTATTTTCAATTGAGCGTATTCGTAGTCCCCCTGAGGGAGAGCTTGTTTGTAATACAAAGGTTGCCCACCCATCATCCTGACTAAGGATAAAATTAGTTACATTAAGCTGATACCATCCCTCGCCCAATATATGGACCGTATCTATTTCATTAGTAGATACTGGCAGTTTATTATTCCAGTTCATGGTCAATTGATCCCAGAGATCAGATTGAATACCATATATTGAAACGTCCAAAATATCGCTAATGGTCTGATATACTTCAAGATAGGCAGAAGTAAGATTATTTATTTTTGATAGGGGGAATCTCATATACATCTCTCTATAGTCACGGACATAAATCAAAGAAGATAGCCCATTAATCTCATCCCTGGTATAAGAATTAACATCTGTATCTTGATCGGGATAAATAATCAAATCAGACATAGCTGATATATCATATGAGATGATAGATTTGGACTGCCCTTCAATCAACCACATTTCGTTATTACTAAAGGTTAAACCATAAGGATTCATGGTAGGGCCTCCTAAATCTATATTACTAATTCGCTCACCATTATCCTTAAGAAATTTTCCAACTTCATTATTATTCCAATTTGTCCCCCAGAGAAATCCCTCATAAATTGCTATCCCTCCAATATAATTGTAAAAATTAAAACTAGAGATTACTTCACCATCAGTACTGTTCAAAAGGTATATCTTATCAATCGATCCATCGTATACATACAATCCTTCATTTGACCAAGCCAAACCATCAATCAAAGACCACGGGTGATCAAAAGACAATATCTCGCTAAATGTACTGCTATTAATTTTAATAATCTTAGATTGATCAGAACTTGATGTCCAGAAGGCCTCACCTCCCCAAGTAAGAAAGGAGTATCTCCTCGATGAATTGTAATCTGATGTAATTGTTGTACCGTCAGTTTTGTTAATTTTAAACAATGTCCAATATTCACCGATCCATATGAACTCGCCATCAAAAGCAATTCCTCGACAATCTGGATCGGGCAACGGAAATCGATTGATTTCAGATGCACTTGAAACAGACATTAATTCCATTGTTCCTTCAGGTGAAGTGTTCTTTGCATTGATCTGGAAGGTTATTAGAAATACAAAAATAGCAATAACTAATAATAAACGTCCAGTTGCGATTTTTGATATCCGAAGATTTCCGATAGATAACAATGATCTAGAAGTCATAGAATTTTGAATTATTGGTCGATATTATAAATTGTATCCAACAAATATCGATTAATCACCACCAACAAACAAGATTTTATCTTTTTGGAAATGGAATTACCTGAATCAATGCTCAAGAACGAGCGCCAATGTATCACAGCATTTTACGAAAAATAGAGGAGTGGATCAGGAATAGCCACCAATACCATTAACGCAGAAACTGCAATTTTTTACTTTAACTGCAATTTTTTATTTTCACTTACTGCAATTTTCTTTTGATCCTGACAATATGAATAGTGATTCCAATATTAATGACCACAAAGATGAGCTTGTATTCTTGCTGAAAAGGTTTGATTCCAACCTGCACAAAAAAGATCAGTTCAACAATGAGCGTGAATTTATTGAGTTTCTGATCAATTTAAATGATGGCAATGAAATTAATTTATGCAACACCTAATTTCTCCTTAACAAACATGTTACAACTTGGTTGAATTTAACAATTGCTTGCCCTTATCAGTCAGCTCATAAGTGTAGATTCGATGAATCATGGTCTTTCTAACCATCTCAATATCAACAAGGTATTTCAGGCATTTCTCTACGGTTGGTATGTTGACCATTCTCAATTGGGGCATGGCAGTATCTATGTCCTGAATATCTATTTTATCCTTGAACATACTACAATCCTGGATAGATGTGAGTACCAGAATTTCAAAATCATTTAGTCGCATTGAAATCAGATAGGATGCCCTGCAAACATCTCCTCTCCCTTATCTGACAATTCGAAATAAAAATGCCTACCTGATTTAATCTTTACAACCAGATCCAGTTCGACTAGTAAACCAAGAGATTTTTCCAGCATACTATCTATTTTCAACCGGAATCGAGGCATTAATTCCTGAATATTTGACATGGTGACTCTTTTTTTGTTCAAGGCAGTAAACTTACCCAAGCTTGAAAGAAGGATAAGATCAAAGTCAGTTATATCCACATTTCTAAAGAAAAATAAGAGCTGAGGAGTGAAAAATATTTAGAATATAAATAATATGAAGTTAAAATATTTATACTTCAAGCTGTATCTATTGTTAATGGCTAATTATTTTATCCAAATTATTACCCTTATTAGTGTAGTAGCATTAAGCATTATTACATACTTCTATCTTAATGAAACAAGAGCAATTCGGAAGGTTACTGAATTATCAGTATTACCAGCATTTAGTTTAATACCAGATACATGGGATCTTGGTGGAGGGTTTCAATTTTTCGAGATTATTAATAGTGGTGGAAACGCAAAAGAAATTTCAATTGATATTCGTACAGTAGAAACATCTGCACAAAGTGAATTCAAGTTTTATATTTTGTCATTAAACAAAAATGGAACTGCTCTTATCCCAACAACAAACCTGCCAGGTGTAATTTCCAATGAAGGTTCATTTAGTTTAAATATCTCATGCAAAGATATTAACAATGAAGAATTCAAAGATACTCTAACACTTGATTTTGCCACAATTAAAAAACAAGATAGAGAAATAGTTTACCAAACAGACCCATTAAACTCTATTGCTGAATCACTTAAATGGATAAAAAATAACTTAAATAATATAAGATCTCAATATAAACGATAATAGACTTATTATTTAACTTAAGGTTGCCCCGAAAGGATAGATAGATTATTTTTTCATTTAGTGGAATTTGTGCGTAATAATGTTTTTTTGGAATATCAAGTTCTTGCTCAAAGTTAGTTAGTAAAAGCGTTTATTAGGTGAATTTTATTATTTTATAAGGTGGGAAACAGTTAATTTTAATATCTTGCACGATAATTATCTAATATGATAGAACTCAAAAATGGATGGAGATATGATAAAACTCAGAAACTTGGTGATGGAGGTCAAGGAGATGTATATCTAGCGTTCAAAGAAAGTAGTTTTGATGAATATGCTATCAAATTAATAACTATTAATAAAAAGAACAAAAACAACGAGAAGAAGAAATCAAGGTATGATACTGCATTAAAAGTTCATAAAAAAACAGATCATTGTAATATTATCAAATATTTTAACAATGGCTACATTGAAGATAAAAAAAAAATCAGTATTACATTATAATGGAAAAATGCGATGATTCACTTAATGAAGAGATATTGCAAAAATTAACTATTGAAGAGAAGTTTGATTTGTTCAATCAGATCTTGGATGCTATTATCTATCTCCACGAAAGGAATGATCCTATTATTCATAGGGATATAAAACCAGGAAATATATTGTTGAAAGATGGTGTAATCAAGGTTGCAGATTTTGGTATTGCATTTATTGACGATGAGAAACCAAGAGTGACTGCTACTAGAGAAAAAGTGGGGCCCCAATATTTCATGGCACCTGAAATGGAAAGTACTAAATTGACCAACATTAAATTACTAATCACACCACAGTTAGATGTTTATTCACTTGGGAAAATTCTCTATTATATCTTATCCAATGGCAAAATATTGTTTAGAGAAAGCTGGGCTAAGCGTGATAATTATCTTCATTTTAAACAACTTGATCCAAGATACCTTGTATTTACTGATGTATTTTTATGGTCGATTAATGAGGAAGTTAGTACACGATTTAAATCGGTGCGTGAATTCAAAGAAACTTTAAATGAAAAGGTAGAAGAGTTTCACAATTACCCAGATCTAATAGAAAGTCTGATTGAATTGGGATACACATTAGATAGTTATCAACGTAAGAGTGATTTTCCTATTTGTCTTCAAAAAGCTTTGAAACTTAATCCAGATAATGGTTATGCTAATTACCATTATGGTCTGTATTTATGGAGGAAAAAACGAGAGTATTTCAAATATTTTGATAAAGTTATTGAACAAGCAAGATTGGGAAAATTCACAGATTACGAGGTTCTTGGTGGCATTCTACAAAATTATCATATTAGTAGAAATAAGACTAAAGAAGATATTGATAGAATACAAACTATTTATGAGTTATGCACAATATTTGAAAAAGTTGGTTATCCTGTAAAAGTACTAAATTCAGTTAATATATCACGCAAATACACCATTTTTATATGATCGCTGAATTCTTATTTACCAAGATAGCTTAATTTTACTGTTTATGTCTTATTCTTTTAACTTCGGGGCATGCTTTACTTATATAGAGGCTGTTTGAAAATAACTTCCCATTCAGGTCATATTTCAAGATTTTGCGGATTTGCATTTTTTGATATGAATATCATAATTCTTTTTAGTTTTATCGCGGTAATTTTTACCACATATCTCACACAGACGATCCACATTACATCCCCAAACATGAAAATTGTATGATCGCCGGGTTTTATTTCATTCATTACTCTTAAAGCAGGGTAATATTAGAAAAAAGGCTAAGGCAATAGAT
>CAZRLL010000155.1:0-9158 GCA_964600735.1 uncultured archaeon | reverse complement strand
TTAATCTTTCTGTCTACCAGATTCAACTGAAAAATTATTCTGTGCTTGTGATCGGCTTTCTTAAGCTTATTAAAGAAAAAATAGACATTCTATTAGCTTCTACTGATCCTGAAATAGGCTGTATAATTCTTATACCCCCTCAACGTCTTTTAGAAGAAACAAAAATGCCAGAATTCGAAACGAATCACGTATTTACAATTCATCGAACATTCAAAGAAACATTAGATGATGAACTAAAAAAATATCCAGAATTCTACAACTTACATCATGCAATCAAAGCCTACGCGATGACACGAGGAATAACAACGCAAATTTTATTGCCAGAAACAATTAGATTAAAAGGTGCAACACAAGATTTTGCTTCTATAGCTTGGAATTTATCTGTAGCGTTATACTATAAAGCAACTGATATTCCATGGAAGTTAGGTGAGATTGATGAAAATACATGCTACGTTGGAATATCATTTTACCAAGAAATTGAAAAAAATTATAAACAAATGAGAACTGCGATGGCACAAGTATTCCTCAAAACAGGTGAATCTCATATCATTCGTGGAAAACCTTTCAAGGGTGAAGGAGCTTTGCATAAACAGCCAATACTGACTGAAAACCAATCGAATGATATTATGAAAGACGTGGTTAAATTATACGAAGAATTATCTGGACATCCTCCAGATCGTATAGTTATTCATAAAACATCGAAATTTTATGAAATAGAAATTCTGGGATTTGATCAAATTACAAATAACCTCAAAAACGGTGGAGATTATATTCATATTAATGAAAATACAAATCTTAGATTATTACCTGAATCTACATATCCAAGTATACGAGGTATGTATTATGGAGATACTAAAGCCATGAAAGACGTTTTTTTATATACAACTGGGTTTATACCTGCTCTCAACACATACCCAGGCAGTTCAGTCGCTAATCCCCTCAGATTAAACTGTTACCGTAGAGATAGCGACTTTGAAACTCTAATTAACGAAATTCTAGCTCTAACTAAATTAGATTGGAATAATGCAAATTTCAATGGACGAATGCCAGTCACGATTGGAGTATCAAGAAAGGTCGGACAAGTACTTGCTGAAGTTGGGCAACATAAATCTGAACCAAGACAGCGATACAAATATTATATGTAATACATATCACTGTGTAGGAAAGAATAGAAAGAATTGGCGAGGATCTATTTTGATGAATTATTAGTTCAAAATTATCTCCGAAATTTTTGATAGTTCTAAACACCAGTCCCCAAAAATCAGCATTTCTTTTGGATGGTACCTCAGCGATTAACACTTTAATACTTACATTGTTTTCAAGTTTATCGGTAATAAGACCAGAAATTTCTGCTGAACTAAAATCAAGTGAAAAACTGGATATGAGTAATTCTTTTGTTGTGTCCCTGATTATTGAATGGAATTTGTCTTGGGAAAAAAATAAAATGATTAACACCATAAACTTAGAGTAACTCTTTATAAGTCTTCCAAGTTTATCAGACTTTCAATTGGATCTTGAATAAATATCAAAAATAACGTACAAAATATATTATTGAAGCTCCAAAAATTCATATTGAAGGAAATTTAACCGACAAATAGATATGTCTCTGCTTAATGATGAATATTATAAGAGTAAATGGGATAGTGTAGTAAAAATTTTTCAAATGTCGAATTTAGGAATCGCTGCTCAATCAAGAGCTGGTTCCAGAGCCAGAATGATACATGATTGTAGAAGTGACCTAGATGTCATATTTTATGTTAATGGAGATCCAGAGAGAGATGATTTTTACCGAGATTTGAGAGAATTACTTGAGAAAAATTTTCAAAGAGCCCATAGACATAATGTATATCCAGGTAGTAATAATAATGTAGTTCATCTTGAAACAGCACAAGGTGGTATTTTCGATTTTGTATTATTAACAGAACCTGATTTTGAAAATCAACATGGAAATGATGTAGAATGGAGGAGAGAGAACTTATAATACTGAATAAGAAAATAATTTCAAACTCTTTAGGAGAAAATTGATACTTGTGAAAGAGAATGTTGAAAAGATCCTCAAGAGACTTGATGAGTTAAAGACTCAATATAAGGAAATTGAGCATAATTCTTCATATGATGATCTTAGCGATATTCCACCACGAGATATTACTAGTCTTTCAGCGAAAATCAACTGGCAATCAACAATGGTTTATTCCAATTAAACGTTCAGATGGGACTCCTGATGAACTTCTTCTTGGTACAGGATCTCTATCCGAAGCTTATGATAGGTTGTCAATGCTTATTAATGGTAACGACGTTGACCTCAATCCTAACGCTCCTCAAAAGCTCTCTACTTTTATGGGTGGATTTTCTGTAGAAGGTTTGAGACCTGCAATTAGAGATCAGGCTTATGGCTCAAATTCCAATAGGGCTAGTGCTATGTATATTATCGAAAGAATTCCGTTTAAAGTTGGAGATGAGGATTTTGATACTAGCATATCGTTAATTTCGCACCTTCAACTCGGATCATATATTGAAAATAGTGTAGACGTAAGTGATATAAGGCGAGCTGATGGAAGTGAAATCAAGGAAATTGGGGAAATTGTAAACGAAGTTAACAATATGTTTGATTACAACAAGCCTGGAGGCGAAAGGGTTCGTGATTTTGCACTGGACCAAGTAAATAGTGATATCACTGCATTAGAAGACTCTTTCTCGAAAAATATGGTAATGAGGCCTCAAGGTAGTCCTGATTTTCCTGCACCCACTAATCCTGAGATAGGTGACATTCCACCGCCTGACACTATAATGAGTAAGACTAAAGTTAGTAATAAATATAAAGCTTATTCAAGTACAGGGCATCCTCTTGATCGTCACATTTATGTCGATCCGGATAGGAAACACATTTATCAAAAGAGAGTTGATAGCTCGGGAAATGTTCAATACGAAAAAGTCAAAATCCATGATGAAGATGGAAAAATCAATTCTGAAGTCTTTATAAGTGAGGATGACCTGTTTGATGTTTTAGGAACCAGATCATATAACAAATTAAGCGATGAACAGATCGGAATAGTATTTGACCGAACTGGCAAAATTTGGCCAATCAGTAAAGCAAAAAATCAGATGGACGAATTTGCTGTTGGTACAACCAAAAAATCGATTTTTATTGATGCATTGTATATCGACAAGTTGTCTAAGACAAAAAATGAGATTCTTGATACACCTCTAAAGGATTGGGATGAACTGTGGAATGTTTGGAAAAGTGGCTCAAATTCAAAAAGATACAAAAATTTTGAAATCTTTGAATATATGCAGTTTCGTCAATCACTCCGGGATAAATCTTCGCAGAAAATAATTTACAAGGGCAAGCAAATGACTGTTGGTGAGCTCGCTAGTGATCAATATTATAAAATGATTAGAGATTTCACTAAAAGTGAAAATCCGTTTAAAAAATCTATGGGTGCTTCATTAATAACGAATGAGATTATATCTGGACGTATGGGGGCTTCACTTTCCGAACGAGGATCAAAAACAATGCCCATGAGGGGCAGATCTATACATGCTGACCTTGTAAGAAGAGGACCTGATGAAATTAATGAAGGTGGTGTAACATCGAGATTTAATTACTATCATGTACCAGACTCAAAGTATACGCCGACTGATCGCCCTCTTATTCCAAAAAATGCTGATGGTACTATTGATAACTCAGCAATGAAAGAATCAATTATGGGTAAATATACAACTTCTGGTCAAAAATTCCATGAGATGAGAGTAGATGACGAGGATGATGTGGCTAAGATTTTATATGATATTTATGGTGGTGTGGATTTCAAGACTAATCTTGCTAGATTTAATTCTGATTTCAAGAGATTTTGGAATAAGGTTGATATTGATGATTGGAAGGCAACCTATTTTCATGAGTCTATGGATGAGGCTATGGAAGCAATTTTTGATAGGCCTGCATTTACGTATGGCGGACAAAATGATCTTGATGGTTGGCTTAAAATGGCCTTCAGGTATTTAGACTTGCTTGCTAATGGAGGATTTGACGAAGTAACAAATACCGGAGGAAGTCCTACCTATTTAGCTAAGGTGATTTTCAGACTTATTGGTTTGATGGTTTAGTATGTTACTTTAAATTCTTCGTTTTCCACATTTTACAGTTTCATTCTCAAGCACTGATTTCCATTTATTCTATTTATCTAATATCTATTTATATAATGGGATATCAATAGTTTTTGAAAGGTCGTACTACCTTGAAGGAATCTTTACTAAAAAGATGTACGACCTCGATGGGTACAGTCATAAATTATGTACGACTTCCATCTCTGATTTTAATTTTTAAAAATCTCTTTTTTTTATCCTCGCCGAGGGTATTCTTTATAAATTTTCCACCAAGGTATGCTAGATTTGAGATCACCAATTAATTGTCTTATTTTTTGTTTATGTGCTTTTAGGCTTTTCAATGCATATTTTTTTTCCTCATCATCGCTCGGATAACGTTCAATCCAACTATATAACGACCTATTAATCAATGATAGACTTTCCAGCTTTGGTAAATGATTATCCTCGAGCAACAAATCTTTTGGTAATGATTGGTAATTATTATCGTTCATATCTAAATTGCACAATTTGACTAATGGCTTGAAGATCCCATCAGGAAGATTAGTAATCTTGTTGTAGGCAATATAGAGTTTTAATAACTCTTTATTGTTTTTGAAAATATTTTTTGGTAGCGTGGTGATCTCATTCTTATTTATTGATAAATACCTTAAATGCACGAAATCAGAAAATAAATCTTCTGGAACCGATTCCAATCCAATATTATCCAATGATAAGGCTGTTAAGGCATTATCCATATCAAAATTTGTTTTCAAATTTTCCAAATTAATACATCCCATCTCCTTTAATCTTAGAAATAGCCGATCGTAACTTTCAGTATCATCATTTTCAGGATCTAAAGGTAGACTTATTTTTCTAGTTACAAATTCATCTGAATTGGGATTCTTAAGTCCACAAGCAAAACACGGATAATGGAGGATATTAGAATTGCAATTGACACAAACATAAAGATATCCTCTTGGAATTTATATCACCTAATATTGATTATAAAAAAAATATTATATAAAATGATGTAAATTGATTATCCCTATAATAAAATAGTGGATCGAATAATGTAGTACATGAATATGATTACCCGCCGTCTAATATTGTATTTAAAATTAATATAACGAATATTTAAAAAATTATATTTTTCATCATTTTTCTTCAATTTTTACGTTATACAAATATGTAATATAAAACCCAAATCAAATATTGTTAAACTATTTCAAATATAATTTTATGACCGAATTACGAATTTGTTAAATGCAAAAACCTTCAATGACACACGATTGTATAATAATTGCAATCTAATGAACTTTACAGGTTATAAAACTATTCAAATTCGCTTCTTTATATAGTAGACTTTATTAACAATCAATTTCATAAGAAAATATAGCTTTGGGCCATTGATTTGCAATTTACGAATTTCGAACGTGTATTAACATATTAACGTAAATAAAAATAACTAAGATTAGGGGTGTGTACTGATCAACTATCAATCAATACGGTGTTTTTCTACTAGAAAACTTTTATACTATGAAAAACAAACATAAACTATCTAACATATTTGATTGGTTGATAAATCCTATATTTATTTAATTAATATATTAATCGATATGATTAAATAGTTAATCTATTCGATGTTATATTATTATATTATTATATTCAATCAACAATTGATGGAGATAACCAAAATGAGTGAAGAACTTAGTACTCGTGCCCTCGTCATTGATAATGGGACTGGGCTTTCAAAAAATGGATTCGCAGGTGAGGACCAACCTCGATCTGTGTTCCCCACATTGGTTGGATTCCCCAAATATCAGAGCATAATGACGGATGTTGAAATTAGCTCGCTGCGGCGATTAATTGCATAAACCATTATGTTCGTGAATATTATATTGGGGATGAAGCTCTCAATCTACGTGGTGTATTAAAACTACACTACCCCATAGAACATGGTCAGGTCGATGATTGGGCAGCTATGGAAAAAATCTGGAGTTTTACCTTCTTTAACGACATGAGAGTTAATCCAGCTGAACACCCTATTTTACTAACAGAACCACCGATGAATAATTTGAATAATCGTGAAAAAATGGCAGAACTGATGTTTGAGACATTCAACGTCCCTGCAATGTATATTTCAATGCAGGCAGTGTTATCTCTCTACGCCTCCGGCCGAACAACTGGTATAGTTGTTGACAGTGGAGACGGGGTTACACACGTAGTGCCAGTATACGAGGGTTTCGCAATCACACATGCGATCTCTCGTATTGACATAGGCGGTCGTGATATTACTGATTATCTTAGACGGCTGTTGCGCCAGCGTGGCTACGCGCTGACATCTTCTGCTGAAAGAGAGATTGTCCGTGATATTAAGGAAAGACTGTGCTATGTAGCACTGGACCCTGCCAAGGAATTAGCCCTAGCAGATAAAGTATCCGGTATGGAAAAATCCTATGTAATGCCTGATGGAGATACGGTTAGCATTGGTCAGGAGCGATTCTTGGCACCCGAGGTATTTTTCAATCCATCGTCTATCGGGTCTGAAGAAGTACCCATGCATGAGTTGATCTACAAATCAATTCAGAATTGTGATGTCGACATTCGACCCCACCTTTACAGTAATATTGTATTATCTGGTGGATCCACAATGTTCCCTGGATTGAAGGAAAGATTACACAAGGAACTTGTGGCTCTAGTGCCTGATGGTGTTGAAGTCAAAGTAGTTGCACCCCCAGAGAGAAGGTATTCAGTCTGGATCGGTGGATCTATTCTTGCATCTTTGAAGACTTTCAATAAAATGTGGGTCACCAGGAAGGAATATACTGATTCTGGTCCGAAATCTGTTTATCGTTGCATATAAAATTAAATTTTTTAAAAAAAAAATTAAATCAATAATAACTAATCATTAATCCATAAAATAATAAGAAGAATCATAATAATATGACATGGATTTATTCATTATAAAAATTTAGCAAAATAACATAAAACCAAAAAATAGATATCCAAATTTAACCAATGGTAGAATTTTTAATTTTTCTTGATGAAGGTAATGATTCATGCATCAAGTTCTTTAACATACTGGAGGAAAGTGACATTTGGTTCACCCACGACCCCACCATCCTTCATTGCTTGTTTAAATTCACCACTTTCTCGAATTTTCGCCATACTCTGTTTGTTCAGTGCTTTGATTATTACAGTAACCTCGTTACTATTTTCCGAACTAGTAAAAGCAATTGCTCCTCGGGAACCATAAGTTTTCCGTAATCCTGAATTTTTTTCAAAATTGGCTTTCCATTTATCATAATCTTCAATTGTGAGTTGCATTTTTACACACATAGGATAACGATTTTTGCATAATTTATATTAAAGTTTTGAATTGCGTATAATTTCGATTCAAGCAAAGTTAAATCTTCATTCATCATAGACAATCTTCTATAGTTAACTATACTATTTTTACGAAAGTATTTGGGTGTAGAATTAACGAGTAGCTGACTTTAAGTCTCAGTTTATATGCCATCCTGTTAGAAATGAAGGTAAAAAAAAGCATTTGAATGGAAATTGGTTTAATGTGTTTGCTAAACATTACAGTGGTTCTGAGTATTTCTAATCTTTTTTTTTGCAGAATGGAAGAGTCACTTAAACGTAACCTGTCACACTCAAACATCGCCGAATCCAATTGAATGTCTAATAGAATGATATGAATAATTAAAAGCACACTGAAAATTGTACTGTGCAGATGAAGTTCCAATACATGTTAGCACCTATGGAAAAAGTCGTGGATGCTAGTTTTAGAACCATCTGTCACAAATATGGAGCAGATCTAACTTTTACCGAACTCGTTCGCTTTGAGCAACTAGCCAAAGGAAATAATTCTGCAGTCAAGAGGATAAAGCTGTATGATACTACTCCCACCTTCATTCAAATCATGGGCAAAAGGGAAGAAAAAATCGAGCAATTTCTGGACAACTTTGAGCCATCAAAGGGATTTCTGGGTTTCAATTTTAATCTCGGTTGTCCATCCCAAAACTATACTAACCAGGGAGTTGGGTGTGCCATGATTAAGAGACCTACGAAGACCAGTCGTCTGGTCAATATTGTCCGAGATTATGGATATAGGATTAACCTAAAGATGAGACTGGGAATGACAAGACAAGAGAAAGAAGACAAACTCTTCATTAAATTGATTGAGAAGGTTGATGCTGATTTTTTTGTTGTACATGCCAGATATCGATCTGAATCTTATCGAAAAGAACCAGATTGGACAGCATTGGAAGAGTGTGTGGCAACAGGAAAATCAATTATCGCTAATGGTAATATTGAAACAATTAAACATGTGGAACATATGCGGGGAATTGGCTGTGTTGGTGTGATGATTGGACGTCCAGCTCTTATCAATCCCTTGATATTTGGTGAATTGAAAGGAATAAATTTACCCACACTTGATGAAGTTTGGAAGGAATATCTTGAACTGGCAAAGACAAGGGAGATGAATTATTCCAAACGATTGTTATCAATAAAAAAAAGTGATTTAATAAATTTAGAAGGATAAATTTTGATTTGAAAGACCGATTAATGCATCAATTTTATCAAATCTAGGTATATAACAATCATTTGACAAATTTAATTTTTTGATCGATCCTAATGGATAATTTTTTCCGTAATCAATCATTACTGTAAATATAATGAATTGATTGAATTAACAACACATTCTCGATCAAACGAGTTGTTTTTGATTTAATATATCGAAAGTTGATCTAAGTTAACTACAACATTTTTTAGCAGAGTTTATGATGTGCGATCAAGACACTTTTATTTGTATTATTTTTGCAATCATTGTATAAAGAAATACATTTTTAGTAGTTTGTAGGAATAGAAAAATGAAAAGTACAATTAAACGACTTAAGTCGACATATGGCTTTATTCAAGGTGAAGGAAGTAAGGACATCTTTTTCCATGAATCAGGTTTAGAAGGAGTAACAATGAGTGAATTAAACGAAGGAGATACACTCGAATTTGAAACCAAAGATACCGATAAAGGTATTGAGGCAGTCAACATAAAGTTAGTAAAATAA
>CAZRLL010000154.1:0-9188 GCA_964600735.1 uncultured archaeon | reverse complement strand
AATCTCTACAATTGCGGATATATGGGGATTTCTTGTACCTAATATTGATAATGGTAATTTAAATTCTCGTACAATATCTTTAAATTCGATTTCACTTAGTTTTCGTACAATAATCTTTATTGTTGAGAACTTATATGGCTTCTTTAAATTAATTTTCTCAGAATATAATTGAATATTTTCAAAATCATTTAAAGAAAAGTTTTGCACAATTATTTTTTTTGACTTACGAATATTCACACTTCTAATTTCTTCTAATAACTTCCATTCATTATCCACTGCTTTTTCAAAAGTGCCTCGTGAAATTCTAGTTTGATAGAAAATCCTTTCCATTATTTTTTTTAGCAGATCCTCCCCAATTTTATCAGTCCATTTAATTTTTGATTTGAGGATATCCCATTTGTCTTTTTGATCTGAAATCACACCTTCAATTAATTCTATTATTTGAGATTTTCGAAATAAATTATTTGGGGAACCGATTATACGTATAAAATGCCAAAAATAGTTTTTAAATAGAACTCGATAATCATCCGTAAATTCAAATTCGTCTGTAGTAATGATTGGATAAAGTTGACTAAAAAAATCACACAGTAAAACAAATTCATTTTTAATTGATTCAATTTTTTGTTTGTCTTCTAATGATCTAAACCAAATTGCAAACTCATTATGCATAGCTCCCTGTAGATTAATATTGAATAAAAAATTCAATTCTATTAATTCGGATTAATAGATCAATTTCTTTACAAAATAATTAATTTTTTTCTTTTAACATCCATTTTTTCAGTTTTGTATTCAGTTTTGTATCTAGTCTTCCTAAGTCATCTCTACCAAATATCTTTACCTTTCTATCAACCAAATAATCCTCAACCTCATGAACCAAAACATTGGATCGACCTGATCCATCATAAATAAAGAAAAGGCAGAGCCATTTGTTTTGTTCCCCCTGTTGTGTCCACGAGGATAGAAAAAGTTGGATCTAATTGAATTTTATTTTCTAATTGTCCTTAAATTAATCCAAGATCATAGGGATCTGTAAAAACTTGTTCAATATTATTTAGATATGAATCTTCATTAGCCCAGTTTAGAATGGATTCTACGATATGCTTAGTTTCATTTGTACTTATTAAATATACAATTGAATCTTTACTTGCATGTGATTTTATTGATTTGACTGGACCGAGTGGTTTGATCCCAATTAGGTTATCAATATATCTGGACTGTGCACATAAAAAGATCAAAACGATCACTCGGAAACTAGATTAATTTTCTTTCTATCAATACCGAGTTGTATCACTTTATCAAAATCCTTCCAATTTTTGATTTTTCCGTATAATGTATTTCCACTTCGGTAAATTGACAAGGGAATTTTTTTCAGATCAATATTTTCTGGTAAGAGTGACTTAATTTCGTTCTGCGTTGCAAGTCTTGATTTTTTACTCTCTAGCATTTTTGGGGGAATAATATTTAATTTCAGCTTTCCCTTCTTTGCATACTTTGAAAATTTGAAGTCAAAATTTTTGTCAGGTTGTTCAATTAATTGTTTCATTTTGACTAAATCCTTTGGTCTTTCTATTTTGGAAATCTCATGAACCTCTTCTATTTGGGTAGAATTTTTATCGCCAATAAATTTAATACTCCCAATTTTTGCAGATTGGATATTAATACTTGATTCCCATTTAAAAGGGGCTGCATCAATCCAAGATTTTGCGACATGGTAGATTTCTTCGAAGCTATTCTTATTCAGAAACACACCTACCTCATACCCTTCCATTAGTCCTAAATCCTCAAAATTTGCACTCATAACTATTGCCTTTTTATCATTAACCGAAATTAAGAATTTTGCATGAATATATTCATACTCATAGATGATACCTCCAATATTGTTAACTGCTTTAATAAATGGGATATTCCTTTCCTTGTCACGTATCAATACTGTTAGTGAAATATTTTCACTCTCACACCTTTTTAGAAGAGATTGTATCAACTGAAATTCAGAATCAATTAGATAACTCGAAATAATAAATGGACCCTTACCATTTGAAATTAAATCATTTAACCGATTAAAAAGGCTCATATTCTTGGTTGAAAGTATTCTGTCTGTTTTCATGGTAAATAGCAAATTATCAATAGTTATACTCTTCTCTAATTGGGTAAAATCAATCTTTTGCCATTCACCTATATTTTGTCTAATTTCAACCAACTCGTTTTCTGCCTCTTCCCAAAATCCAACCCTGAAAAAGCTATAAAGTGAATCAATTTGAGTGTTTTCAATTATAATTCCTAATTCTTCACTACGTGATAATGCTTCATTCGTGAAATTAGCAGTACTTATAAAGCCCTGCACATTTGACGTTCCGTAATCACAAATTAGATATTTTGCATGGAAGTTACTACTTGATCTCACTAATACTTTGCCAACAAGTTTGTTCAAGATATTTATATGCACTTGTAATGTTTTCTCATTGAAAGGAGAAATGTTTGTCCGAAGTAAGTCGTTTAATTTTGCATCTGTTGAAATAAGAACGTAGCATCGAACCTCCCTATTTGCCGCATCCAAGAGAGATTTTACTATTTCCTGATCACTTAATAAAAATGAACAGAGCATAACTGTCGTTTCAGATTCATCTATTGCTTCAACTAAGAGCTTCTTGAATTTAGTGTTCTCATTTCCAATTGGGATGATATTTGATGTCTCTTTGATTGTATATCCATTATTATTAAGTTGAACCCAATGAGAATCCAGATGAGCAATATTGAGTCTTTCTATTTCGCGAGTTTCTTCTTTAATCATCATATAACCCTCATATTACAACATCGGTTGGTGCCTGCAAGTACCAATATTTTTGAGAACCATATCTAATCCATGGACTCTCTAGAATTTCGGAAAAAGAAGCATCAGGATTATAAATTGCTAACTGTGAATTTTCAAAGTTCATTTCAGACCATATTTTTTGAAATGCAGGTAAAACGAGATAACTATTCAAATATTTAATAACAAATAATTTTATACTCCATTCTTTTGCATCTTGAACGGTTTTTGGTTTTATTTTTATGTTTTTTACCTGAATATTTGTATAGGTTCCAAGCATGTCGAAAGTAATTCTGTTTAAACGATAATCTTTGGTAAAGCTAGTGATCTCGGTATTATTCAATTCATTTATTGAATGACCCATAGCATAATCACTTGGATCAAAATTAGGTGATACAGTTTTAAGAATGTGTTCTGCAGTCTCTTCATCTAACATCGAATTAGCATCAACATGGCGTGTAACTTTATTATAACTTAACCTCTGTTCCCATTTTCCATCCTTGAATTCGCAATAAATAACTGCTTTTTGTTTTTTCTTTACTTTTTTTCCTGAGCGATCGATTTCTTTGATGTCAATTACTTGAGAAGGTCGGCCAAAAGACTGAATTTTATGATTTTTTATTACATGTATATAATCGGGGAGATCTTTATATTGCGAATCATAATTATTTCTTACCTCATTTTTTACAGATGCATTATATGGTTCAATGTTCAATATAATTTGAGGGAATAAGGGATCATTTACAGTATAAATTGTATATATGCCTGTTTGAGGAACAAATACATCTTGATTTGATAATACCTCATATCCTCGATCAGTTAGTAATCCATCTTCAACAAACCCCATTACTTTGAATTCAAGAATTATATTTTCAACAAACCTTTGAGGTTGAGATTCAAACAAAGTATTATGAATATAGGTGACTGGTTCGGTGTCCTCTTCCAATGCCTCAGCATATGCCTGCAATATTGGAATGAATTCAGGGTGATCTTCCTTGATGAATATGGTCAATTGAGCAGCATAGATGTCAACTGTTATCTCTTTTTGCATTTCGATTATCATACAATTACTCCTGATAGCGTTTTATATCTCCAAACCTTGGATATGTTACCAATTTTGTGAGGAGGTCTGAACGTCTTTGGTTTTTCAGAAATTTTTTATTTCCAACTAGTATTAGATGGTATTTGGGACGAGTTATAGCCACATTTATTCGATTAGGAGAATCAAGAAATCCAACTGATTTTGTTCTCACAAACGATAAAAATATAATATCTGCTTGATGTCCCTGAAATCTATCGACCACGGAGATATCGACTTTGATATTATGCTTAGGGCTATAAAATTCTCTTTTGCGTTTTGTTGAGAATATTTTCTGTAATTTCCCTCTAATATGATTTTCTTGGGCTTTATAGAATGGAATAATTGCAACTTCCAAGGGTTTATCTTTATCCCCCCAATTGGATTTCGACCAATCTATCAATTTTTTGATCTCAGATATAATTATCCTGGCTTCGGTAAAATTTTTACCTTTAAATTCCTGATTATTCCGAAGATAGCTTGTATCAATCCACATCACTGGTTTTCTGTACAGGTTACAGCGCAAATTTCTTTTTTCTGCCATATCTTCGGGATCTTTTAATGTTTCGTCATCATAAAATTGTTCTCTTGGAAATGCAGAAATATCTGGGTGCATCCGGTATTGGTATTTTAATTGTACAAAACGATTATTAAGGACACTACTGGAAAAGCCATCTGTTATTGATGTCCCCTTATTAATTCTCTCTTGAAAAGCATTTCTACCAAATCCCACCTGTAGAAGTTCTAAGATGGAAGGAAATGCGAGTTGTCTAATCTGATCTAATTGCTGGATGAGATTTTTTGTCTCTTTTTCATTCATATTAGGTGGAAATAATTTTTCAACCTGTTTCCAATATCTCCTTTTTTTGTCAGATTTTATTAAACGTAATTCATAATCCCTAGTTAATCGCCATGATATCGCATCACTCCAATTATCATCCATAATAAAATTATCATTTGCTGGAAAATGATGTTTAAAATAATTATGTCGGTAAGTAAAATTGGAGAGAAGAATTAATTGATTATCAATTGGGTTAATAATTGAATCTTCATAGTTTACCCAAGAAATAGAAGAAGGAAGTAATTTCTCAATATTTTGTAATTGTTCGTCAGTTCCTATGACCAGTGAAGAGCCCATAATAGAAAGTTTATCTGTTTCTCCGTCTAGAATCGAATAAGGAATATGGGAAGGTATAGCCTCTTTGATCAAATTGATATCATTATCAGATAGTATTTGAGGGATTTTTACAATACATTTGCCAAGTGGGTTTGATCGGGGTTGTTCAGAATTCATCAAATTATTAATCAAAGTTAGCCACTTGCCATTTTTAGGTTCAATATTTGATAAATTAGAAGTCACACCTTCTTCATCCACAAAGGGCGGAAGTTGATTTATGTCACCCACAATAATAAAACGTTTTGCCAGTAACGCTGGAACTAAAAATTCATGAAATGGTGTTTTACTCGCCTCATCCAAAATTAACAGGTCATACGGTAGTATTTGGGTTTTTGAATATCTTGCATCCTTAATTTTTGGATGCTGGAGTATTCCAATGGTGGTTCCACATACCAGATTAGAGGAATTTATAAAAATCCTCTTCATATAATCGGAAGATGAATTTGTAGTAGATTGTAACAATTCAATCATAAGTTCTTGTGACAATGTTTTTCGCTTAATTTTAGAAAGCCGGCTTTTCAATTTTGCCCTCTCCTCACTCCAATAGGTATCAAGATGAAATCTTGCCCCAACCTCGGATATCCGATCTGTCCTCCCGATCCTAATCGGTAAGACTATTTTCTTAATATCATTATAATGAGGTGATGATTCATCCATAAGATTTTCTAATACATTATCAACTGCAACATGCGTCGATGCTACAAGGAGAACCCGTTGATTATGGACAAGTGCCTGATAAATCAGCTCACAAATCGTAGTTGTTTTTCCACATCCCGGTGGTCCTTCAAGCAACGCATAATCTGGAGTACCAAGAGCTATTTTGACAAATTCTCTCTGTGCAGTTGTACCTAGACTTTCTGTATGGACTAAAAATCGCCAGTTACTCTCATCAATGTTAACTGTATCAATTCCTCCAAATTTTGCAAGCTTAGTATCTTCAAACAGTCTTATTAGATTACGATTATATTTTGCAGGAGTGTTTTGGAGTTTTTCGATAGCATCTTTTATCTGTTGTATCTGGTACAAGGATGACCTTTGATAAATAGTTATCAAAGGATTATTTGCTCTATTTTTTAGATATTCTCTGAATTCTTTACGCCATACAACAATAATATCAAATTCCTGCATGGTTTCCGCAATTATTACCTTCCTCGGATCTTGCAAATTACGATTTAGATAAATTGACTCTGCGCTAAAAAATCTTTCTTTTACATCATCTATATCATCCTCATCATCAGAGATTATACGGAGTAAATCGATTTTCTCTCGGTCAAATAATTTTCGTACTTTCTGATAACGACGAAATGTATGTTTCCCTAGTCTTTTTCGAGCTTCATTCCATTCAGATGAACCCTCATCAATCTCCTCAATTTCCATAAATAGGTGATCGATTTCATGACAACTTGGCAATATTTCGCAATCAAGTTTGTAAATTCTTTGTCTAGCATTACGATAAATTGCATCTATAAATGAGAAATAAGGTGTGAGGCCATAATAAGCAGCTCTCATTATTGCCTTGGCATGTTTAGCATACTCAACATCGTCAAAATTTTGGTAATACAATGACATCTTTTATTTTTACCTCCTTTGTGGTATGGTAGACCCAACACAGGTGCCTATAATTTCACCCTTAAGGAATTTCAATATCCTTAATGGTTTTCTTCCATTGACAAAAAAAACCGTTTTATCACTTCTTCGTACAATATTGAGTGCAATTTTATCAAAGAGTTCGTAATGCCCGGGTGCTTGCTTGAAATCATCAATAAGCTGATCAAGACCCTCATATGTTAACTCATGTAGGGGTGTACAATTCGAATTGAACTCAGGATTTTTGTCACTAATATGATCAAAACCAAAACAGTTAATCAAAATATCTGCATCCAAAATCTCTGTTACGAGTGTTGCGGTTCCATTGCTCGATTGACCGGGGCATAATCCTCCCAGAATAGGAACGTGAGTATTGTTCCAATTATATTCCAATACTTGTTCATAGGTGTGAAATTCGGTATTATCTGCAAGGGTATCAAAGAGCATGCGCACCATCATTGCATGGAGCAGAGTAACTTTAAGCGAGATTGTATCGAGATAAGACAGGTTTCTAACTTTATCCTGCAATGTTGAGACCATATTTCTTGATAGAATTCCCCCTCCACTTACAATAGCTACTTTGATCCCTCTATCAAGAATTTTTCTCACAACCTCTTTAAAGGTCAGAATTAGACCCACATCCAATTTTTGATGATTATTGTAAAGCACAGAGCCTCCAAATTTAATTATTACGGATTTTTTTTCTCTCATTTCACCACGGCCTCCAATATTTTCCACAATATTTTATTTCCATTCATAAATTCCTTTTCTCCTCTCAAATTTTGACAATTTGAAATCAGTATCGTGAAATGCTTTTTCCACGCCAACATCCAAGATTTTTCTTCCATGTGTAAATCTCCCTTGAGTATTGTTAAAGAAACGACCTTCTGGATCAATCATGATGTAACTATCAGTCATGAGATCATTTGACTCCGCCACTGGAAGTAATATTTTGTGAGTATCAATGAACTGCTGAAATTGATCCTTTGTGATAAGTAAGTTTGAATTTGTATCATTCTCACCCGTAATAGGTAGCATCTGAAATACTTTCCATCTTTCAGGAGATAGGGTTTTAATTAACCACGTCATATCTTCAGAGTAATTTAATTGGTTGACTACAGTATTCACCTTTAACCGAATATTCTCTTTCCGGATTATTTTGGCAACTCGCAATGTTTGTGCGACATGATTTCCTGTTCCCCGTCCGAGATCCTTACAAATCAGTTCAGTTCCGGAGTCAATACTTAATCCAATCCAATCAAGTTTTTTAGTCATTTTTCTCAAGTATGTGGGTGTGATCTTGGTTCCATTGGTGATAATCATTGTTGTCATTCCCGAATTTTTAGCATGAATCACAAGTTCAGGTAAAAAATCAATTAGGGTAGGTTCGCCACCAACAAAAGTTACTTTCTCTGTTCCAGATTTCGCAAGGAGATTAAGAATTTCTTTCCACTCTTTTTCATTTGTTTTAATCTTTAGCTGATTAAAATGAGCAAAACAAAATTTACATCGATAGTTACATGATTTTGTAATATGCAAATTAACAGCTCTTATAAGATACCTATTGGTATCTGAATAGGTTATTTTGTTGAGATCTAAAAGAGAGGTAAGGGATTTTGTTGAAAGTTGTGAAACCATAAACATATTTTGTGTAACGATATATTAAACATTATTTGTTTATTATTAACAATATTTGTTAATGATTGACAAAAAAACTAAATAGTTTTTAAAGAAAGAAAGACATATGGGTTCAGGAAATAAACGCATTTCAGTACAATTCGTTACCTTAGGTGGGTCCCTTGGATCTGCCCTAAGTGGTTTTCAAAAAATAAATACTGAACGGTTTATACTCTTTACCTCGGAAAATATGCGTGATGTTGGACGTGAAGTGAAAAAATCTATTGAAGACCAGTTCCACGTTCCCACAGAAATTATTTCTATCGACCCTTTTGATATTTCGGACTGTGTAACCAAAATTATTGAGAAAGCTACTAAAGAACAGCTTTATGCTTGGGATAAAGGATATACTATTGATTTAGCAATGAACATGACTGGAGGTACAAATATTATGGCATCGAGTATGCTACTTGCTGCATATATTTTATCCGGCTACGTAGGTGAAAAACAGGTGATACAGTCTGCGAAGTTATTTTACGTGAAATCACAGAGAACCAATGAAAACCCGAATGTTCCTGCAGAAGAAGACGAACTCATTGAGGTACCTCTTCCGAAAATTTTTGTAAAAGATCTCACAGAGAAAAGGCAGGAATTGATGCGTCTAATTCATGGAAAAAATGGTATTTTAATGTCTTCTCTACGCGATCTTGCCAATTTTAGTAGCACTTCAGCTCTCAAACGCCACACTGATTTTCTTGAGGATCACGAGTTAATTCAGGGAAAGAATGAGGGGAACGAAAAATTGCTAAAGCTAACACATGCAGGAAATTTTTTGATCTCACTAATGCAGATTAATTCGTAATTGATTGATCAACAGATATCTGATGTATCAGCTGAAAAATTACTCTAGCCCATACCTAGGT
>CAZRLL010000153.1:3442-9206 GCA_964600735.1 uncultured archaeon | reverse complement strand
CAAGAGATATCCAAGAGCGGAGTAGATCCCTTGATTCGGTGATCAAACAACATCTTAATACTGTAAGACCAACTCAATCAATTTATGTAGAAAAAGATAAGGAAAAGGCAGATATTATTATTCGTGGAGATAAAAATCATATAAATTTGATTCAGATGATAATTAACTCTACATTATACAAGAAAAAAATAAATGAATAATTTTGATATGATTCTTATTACTAGGATTCAGTCGGGTCGTATGGCTTTCCAATTGCTTTCGGTGGCCTAGCTCTTCCAATAAATCCAGCAAGTGTTAATATAGCAACAACTGGAGGTATCATTTGTATAAATGGTATTGGTACTCTAAAACCCGGAAGACTAATTTGTAATTTAACTTTCAAACTTAGGAAAAAACCGAAAAACAAAGCAGCAAATACAGATCCGATTATAGTCCATTTACCAAAAATCATTGCTGCCAATCCCATAAATCCACGCCCATTAACCATGTCTGTCTTAAATGAAGTAGTCGTAAATACTAATGCCGCTCCTCCAAGAGAAGCAAAAACTCCAGAAATGAGAACTGCAAAATACTGGTACTTATGAACTGAAATTCCTGCCGTTGCTGCAGTTTGAGGATGCTCTCCAATAACACGCATACGTAATCCAATTGAAGTATGAAATAGTAAAATATGTGAAAGTGGAATTAAGAGAATTGCTAAATATATCAGACCGTGATGGTTATTAAAAGCCACCATAAAGTCTGGAAGTTTTTCTAATACGTCCCCAATTACTGGTACATCGTAGTATGTACTAAATCGAAGCAACTTCAATATACTCCCAATAACTGGAATATCAAATAAATCTACCCTTTTAGGAGTTTTCATTCCGGGAGGTGAGTATGAAGTATCCCAAATCAGATTTGTTAAAACCTCTGTTAATCCAAGTGCTAAGAAATTTACAGCAACACCAGTTACAATCTGTTCTGCTTTTAGTGTGATTGTAAAAACAGCATGGAGTAGGGAAATTAATAAACCAAAAAATACTGCCCCCAAAACCCCCATCCAAGCATTACCAGTTTGATATGTGAAATAAGCAGTTGCCCAAGCTCCCCACACCATTATTCCTTCAACACCGATATTTATTACACCAGCGCGTTCATTAAATGACGACCCAACTGCGGTCAGGAGTATTGGCATTGATAGAATTATGGTTAGATTTAAGGTATCGGTTTCAAGTAACAGTTCTAAGAAATTTAAATGAAAATCAATCGGATTAATAGCTTTATAGAAAATAATATTTAGAATGTATAATACTATAATAATAGTTTCAATCCCCAATAAAACCTTAACTAAACCAGCTATGAACCAATTTTTCCTGAGTTGGGAATAACTAAACCTACTTTGGTTTTCTTCAATTAACATATTACTCTTCACCTTAAATGAACCTCTTGTAAATCTTTGCTCTAACTAATCGCGATCGATTTATCAGAGCCATTGCAATGACTGGGGCTGCAGTGAATAAAATAATCCACGCTTGAAATGCAAATATTAAGTCTGGAGGAATCTCAGTTTGTGCACCCAGAATGTTTTTACTCTGTTTAAGAAAGCCAAATAACAATGCTGCAATTGCAATACCAATGGGCGAATTGAGACCTATTAATGCTACAGCAATTCCATCAAATCCCATTGTTCCTCCTCCTCCTATTGTATAACGATAAGGTGCAAATCCTTGGACAAAATAAGCTCCAGCCAATCCAGCCAATCCCCCACTAATAGTCATAGCAACAATTGTTATTCTATCCGAATTTATTCCTGCTGCTTCAGCTGCCACTCGGTTTAATCCCACCGCTCTTAATCTAAAACCAAATTTAGTTCTAAAGATCATAAAGTGTGCAATGATAATTGCAAAGACGGATATAAATATACTCCAGTGCAGAAAATTTGAACGGGAAGGCACAAGTAATGGGATTTGAGCCGAGGGTGTAATTATACCTGTTTTACAGCAAGAATTAATATTACTTTTATCAACAAACGGTGAATATGTTTGAGAGCCAACAAGGTATGTTACAAAACTAAATGCAATAATATTCATTAGTATGGTCACAATAACTTCATGAGCACCCGTTTTTGCTTTTAAAAATCCTGGAACAAATCCCCAGATTCCACCACCAATAAATGCTACCAATAATGTCAGAGGTATCATTAACACAGGCGTATCTAAAAATGATAGAAATGAATATTCTGGAACTATAGAGGCTCCCCATATTCCTGCAAAACATCCACCTACCGTCATTTGACCTTGACCTCCAATATTGAATAATCCTGCTTTGAAAGCTATTGCAACTGAAAGCCCTGCCAAAGCCAAGGGTGCGGAATAAAAAAGAATCAACGCAATATTGTCCTCATCACTTAATACTTCAACGAATGCGTATTTAAAAAGCTCCCCTAAATCGATTTCAAAATCCGCAAGAGTAAAAATGAATATAGTAATCAAAATAGCGATTACTGCGAATAGAAGAGATAAAAGAGCAATTATTATGCCCTGAAATCTACTTTCTGGCTTAATCAAACCAACTTGAATGCTCACTAATTTGCGACCTCCGGTGTTATAATTTCCTTGTCTCTTCCAGTTGTCATTAACCGTGATATTTGAGCAACGGATAATTCGTTAATACCACCACTACCAGCGATTTTCCCTTCGTACATTACCAGAATGTAATCAGACAATTTCAATACTTCATCTAAATCACTTGATATTAGTAGAATTGCAGCACCTTCATTTCTTTTATTTATTAATTCTTGATGTACTTTTTCCATGATTCCTATATCCACTCCTCGTGTAGGTTGTGAAGCGATTATAAATATGGGATGCTTCGCAAACTCGCGCCCCAATAAAACCTTTTGTTGATTTCCTCCACTTAAGTTCCTAAGTTTTGAATTTATCGAGACAGTCATCACTTCAAATTGGTCAACAACGGTGTGTGCAAGTTTTTCCATTAAATTAATTGGAATCATCAAACTGGATCTCATTCTTGCCATCAAATCATTAAATTTACTTTCCTGATCTCGTTTGTCGCTATCATTTATTTCTGACACATCAGATCCGTGAAATCCCAACCAAACATTTTCGTCTATCTGAAAATCAAGGATCAATCCTTGTGTCGATCTATCCTCGGGGATAACAGCAACGCCTGAATTTAGAATTTCTAGAGTTGTTTTGTCTGATAACAGGATGCTAGTACCATCTTCTTGAATGAGATTAATATTTCCATTCGTGATTTTTCTTAACCCTACGATTGCTTCAGCAAGTTCTGTTTGACCATTTCCTTGAACACCAGCAATCCCAACAATTTGATGTTTAGATACTTGGAATGAAGCATTTTTCACTAAAATATCCTGTGTTACCGGATTATAAATTGATAAATTTTGGACATTTAGAACTATTTCTTCCTTCTTTCCGAATTTTTTTCGATCTAATTGTTGGAGTACTTTCCTTCCAACTACCATTTCCGCAAGAATTTCCTCAGTTGCTTCATCTGGTTTTATTTCGCCAACAATTTTCCCTTTACGCATGACAACAATTCGATCTGCAATTGCTAATGGTTCACGCAATTTGTGTGATATAAAAATTAATGATTTTCCAGCTGCCTTTAGCATTTTCATAGTTTTAAATAGATTCTCAACTTCTGAAGGGGTCAATACTGCTGTAGGCTCATCAAGAATTAAGAGTTCTGCATCTCTGTATAGTTGTTTTAAAATTTCTACACGCTGTCGAAGTCCAACTGATAAATCTTCCACCATAGCATCTGGATTTATTGGTAATCCATATTCTTCGCTCAAACTTTTTATCACTTTTGAAGCTAATTTATTGTTCAATATAATACTAGAAAATTTCCGATCACTTAAACTACCCAAGGGAATTCTATGTGTAAATTCCTTACCAAGCGTAATGTTTTCAGTCACTGTAAACGGTTCGACTAACTGAAAATGTTGATAAACCATTCCAATTCCTAACTTCATTGCTTCTCTGGGGTTTGGAATTGTTCTAAGATTTAATTCTTCACTCTTCGTTTTAACATCTTTGAACCAAATGGGGTTGAATCGAATTTCACCAACGTCAGGTTGATATAGACCAGAAATAATTTTCATTAATGTGGACTTTCCAGCTCCATTTTCCCCTAGTATCGCGAGAATTTCTCCCTTATTTACCTGCAGGGACACCTCGTCTAATGCTTGAACACCAGGAAAGGATTTAGAAATATTTGAAAATTCAAAGATACTTACTTTTTTAGTTTGTTTATCTTTGACTGAAGATTTTTCATCTGGTCTTTTTTCACCGAGTTTTTTAGACTTTTTCATTAGCTTTTTGGATCGTTTATCCAGAGCTTTTTTCTCTTCTTTAGAAACTATTGCTCGACCACAGTAGGCACATTTATTTACAACGACTTCGTACTTGGTTCCGCAACCATCACACTGCACACTCATGGAATACTCATCACTTTGGATGTCTTATATTTTCGTTCAGCACAATCTGAACATGACCAGTGCCTAAGCGATTCCTATATATGGTTAATAGGTAAGCACAGACAACAGTATTTTTTACTTCGCCATGGCGATTTAGCTCACCATTCTATATAAATTTATAAATATTATCACTATTTAGCTTTTTATTTCGATGAAATATCGTTAATTTAGAATTTTATGTATTTTATTGATGATTTTAACTTAATTTAATTTACGTCTTCTGCGAATAAAGTAGGTGGTGACAAAAACTGCTAATAAGATCGGAATAACAGGAAACGGTGAGTCTTCTTCCTCCACAAATTCAATGGTTGCACCGGCAGCAGTGGGATCAGATCGGACAGTTATTGTATCGTTAGCTATCTCACCTAGAAGTTCTTGTACTTTATCCCAACGGGTTTGACTTCCTGAATAAGTAACTTTAGCTTCGGTTTGAGTGTGGTTCATAGGTGATATGTCTACGCCATCTTCTTTTATTCCCCGATTTTCAGTGGCTTTTGCCCAGGTACCCCAAACAGTTGCATTTATTTGATCGGCAACTGCAAGATCAACTCTCTTTACCATTGAGGCCAAAACATCTCCTTTGGCATATGCATCTTGATCGCTATCGACTCCGATAGCATATACTTTATCTCCTCCGTCTTTGTTGTGCTCAACCACTCCATTAATAGCACCAAGGCCTGTACCACCAGCAGCAGCGAAGATAACATCAGAACCTTCTTTTATGAATTGTTTGGCTATTGTTTTACCTCCTTCAAGATCTCCCCAGGGATTATTAGGATCCGATGAGTATGTTGCACGGACAGTTATGGTTGGAGTGATAGTTCTAGCACCATGCTCAAAACCAGCAAGGAACCGATTAATTAATGGAATATCAAGACCACCAAGGAAGGCAATATCATCGGTTTTTGAAACCATTGCAGCCATTGCTCCAACTAGGAATGATCCTTCATGTTCTTTGAATGTTATTGACCAAACATTATCTAGAACCATCTTTTCATCAATTAGCATGAAATTCCTATCTGTGTGTGCAGTTGCAGAGATATTGATTCCATCTAGAGCTGAGAACCCAATTCCGATAATCAGATCATATGCAGCCGTTGTATCAGCTGCAAAGGTTTCTATATTAGTAGTCACATCTGTAAGATCACATTGACTTTCACACGCTTCAGCAACAGTAAGTGTTATCCCATCTAATTCGGCTTGAGCTTTAGCCATTTTAATACCAAGCTCTGCTGCATCGTTAAAGCCTAAATCTCCTAG
>CAZRLL010000153.1:1280-3342 GCA_964600735.1 uncultured archaeon | reverse complement strand
TAATCTGCATTTTTAATTATATCTAGATTGTGTTCAATAATCAGGATAGAATTTCCCCTATCTACCAGTTTATGCAGAACTTCAAGCAATTTTTTTACATCGTGCTGATGTAATCCAGTAGTCGGTTCATCTAACAATATTAATGTATTCCCGGTCACGGTTTTGGATAATTCCTTAGATAATTTAATCCGTTGCGCTTCTCCACCAGATAAAGTGACCGCGGATTGTCCAAGATGGATATAACCGCATCCCACTGCCAGTAATGTATCCAGTACTCTTTTGATTTTGGGAATATTCTTAAAAAACTCACCCGCTTCTTCAATGGTCATTTTTAGAATTTCAGCTATGTTCTTTCCTCTGTAATCAATTTCCAAGGTTTCTTTATTGAACCTCTTTCCCTTGCAAACAGTACATTCAACGAAGACATTACCAAGAAAACTCATTTCAATTTTATTGTAACCATTCCCGCTACAGGCTTCACATCTTCCACCCTTAACATTAAATGAAAACCTTCCCTTATTAAAACCTCTAAGTTTGGATGTAGGTAGGGACGCGAATAGATCACGAATTGGATCAAATGCTTTAGTGTAGGTGACGGGATTACTCCTAGGAGTTCTTCCAATAGGACTTTGATCAATCATGATTATTTTATCTAGATTTTCCAACCCATCAATACTCCTATGTTTTCCGGGTTTAGTACTGGCGCGATGGAATTTTCTTGCAAGAGCTTTCCACAATACGTCTGTTACAAGACTGGATTTGCCCGATCCAGAAACACCAGATACTACAGTTAATACCCCCAAGGGTATTTCAACAGTAATATTTTTGAGATTATTATGTTTTACTCCCTTCAAGGTGATCCATTTTCCATTACTCGTTCTTCTTAGTGGAGGAGATTTTATATCCCACTCATTTCTCAAGTACTTTGCAGTAATTGATGTATTGTCTTTGGCAACAATTTCAGGACTACCTGAGACTACTACCTCTCCACCATGAATTCCAGCCCCTGGTCCTATATCAAGTATGAAATCAGCAGCTCGTATTGTTTCCTCGTCGTGCTCAATTACTAATACCGTATTTCCCAGATCCCTTAACTCGTGGAATGTTTTTAATAAACGTTGATTGTCCCGTTGATGCAGACCTATACTTGGTTCATCAAGAACGTAAAGTACACCAACTAATTTTGACCCAATCTGGGTAGCCAATCTAATTCTTTGTCCTTCACCCCCGGATAAGGTAGCAGATCTCCTGTCAAGAGTAAGATACTCTAGTCCCACATCAGAAAGGAACTTAAGCCTATTGGTAACTTCTTTTAATACTTGATCAGAGATATAGGCTTCTCTTTTATTTAACTGCAACCCGTCAAAAAATTCTAAAGCTTCACCTATATTGAATTTCTGTATCTCATTGATGTTTTTATCACCTACAAGTACTCCCAGTGAACTAGGCCTTAATTTGGCACCTTTACAGGCTGAACAGTCATGATTAGCCATAAACTGTTCATAATATCGTCGTGCACCGTCAGATTTAGTTTGCTGATGACGTCGTTTTATAACATTGATAATACCCTCTGTTTTCCGTTCACTTTCATATTTCCAGCTCCTTCCATTGGAACTGTTCTCAAATTTAAATTTAATCGGAGTTTCAGATCCATGAAGAAGGGCTTTGAATGCCTTTTTGTTTAGCAAATTGATAGGTGTATCCAAACCGAAGCCATAATGTTTCAGTACTGTCTCTATCTGTTTTTTTCCCCATGTTTCTCCTTCGGAGGCATAAAATCTTACTGCACCATCATTGATACTTAGATTCGGGTTCTCAATTATCAATTCTGGATCCACCTCAAGTACAAATCCCAATCCAGTGCATTTCTGACAAGCTCCTAGTGGACTATTAAAGGAAAACATTCTTGGATTTAATTTGCCAATGGAAATGTTGCAATCAGTACAACCTGCAAATTCATGATACAAGATCTGTCTAATTTCTTCTTCTAGATACTCAATGCCTACTCTCCCTTCCGTTCGTCTAAGAGCAATTTCAACAGCCTCGGTTAAACGACTCTCAA
>CAZRLL010000153.1:0-1270 GCA_964600735.1 uncultured archaeon | reverse complement strand
ACTCTCAATACCTTTTTTAATTACTAACCGATCAATTACAGCAGATATATCGTGTTTAAATTTTTTATCTAATTTGGGTATCTCATCATCTAATAATACTTCATCCCCATCTACTTCAAGCCTATTATAACCTTCACGCTTCAACTCTTGAAATAACTTGTTATGAGTTCCCTTTTCTTTGATTATGATTGGGGCAATAACACGGAATTTGGTATTCTTTGGCTCTTCCATCACTTTTTCAACAATCTCTTGAGCAGATAATCCCCGGATTTCTTTACCACAATCGGGACAATGCGGAATACCAATTGATGAATATAATATTCTAAGATAGTCATTAATCTCAACAGTGGTTCCAACAGTTGATCTTGGGTTCGCACTACTCTTCTTCTGTTCAATACAAATGGCTGGAGATAACCCAGTAATTGATTTTACACGTGGTTTCTCCATCTGTCCTAGAAATTGACGTGCATAACTTGATAGAGATTCAACAAATCTTCTCTGTCCTTCTTTGAATAGTGTATCAATAGCCAAGGAACTTTTACCGGAGCCAGATAAACCCGTAAATACAACAAATCTATTCCTCGGTATCTTTGTGGTGAGTTTCTTTAAATTGTGTTCCTCGGCTTCCTCGATAAATATCCACTGTTGATGATCCATATCATCTGGAATTGGCTTCCGATTATCTACTTTTAATACCAAAATTAGACCGACCTAGACTAGTAAAACACCATACGTTCGACTTTAATTATACGTTTTGATGAGTACAATAAAAGTAAAAATAAAAGTAATACGTAAATTTTTTGAATATATTAACTCCGAAAACAATTGAATTTTCTGAAGTGTGACAGGGACTGTAAAATTTAAAATTTCACTTTTAATCTCTCAATTACTTTTTTCTAATATACCCGATTCTTCAATTATTACTAACCGCTACATAATATCCATAAAATTTGATTCTTAAATTATATTATCATTTTTTGATAGTGATATAAAATCAATTACATCACTAAAATTATCCATTTCTTTAAAATTAATTCTGTTTTTAATACAATATTTTGCTAACCTTGATCCTTTGACAATAAAATTATGATCTGCAATTTTAACAGCTTCAAAATCAGCTAGACCATCACCAATAAATATTACTCTCTTTTCCTGATTTTGATAGTATTTGGTGAGATCTGCTTTGAAATCTCCGGAATTGTGATATATCTTTTTGGGAAATTCCAGTCTAATGCCATTATTTGTGATTTTTGTCTTTGCAGCTACTAGT
>CAZRLL010000152.1:0-9466 GCA_964600735.1 uncultured archaeon | reverse complement strand
GACACAATTCGACATTAAAATAGATACTATATTTTATTTTGTATTTATTCAAATAGGGATGGTGATTACATTTATAGGTGTTTATTACTTAATATATTTGGATGAGCAATCCATCTGATAAAATAAAAAAATCATTCAGAAAAGCAAAAAATAAAGCTGGAAAGGGTTTAAAGGATACAGTTGATGTAGTAAAAGATAAAGAGACAGGGAAAAAATTAGTTGATGCATTGACCCTTTTAATACTGCTTTAAATCTCAAATGAAGGTTTATTAATTGTTAATATTAAAAACATGATATTTTTCATTTGAGAGAGCCAAAAATCATTTAATGGCACCACAGTTTAAATAATTGATGAAAGAGCAAAATTTGTTGTGACAAATAATACTGAGCAGTCTACTCACCCCCATATAGAAATTGGAGGTAATAAGGAATTTACCGCATTATTGGTATCGACATTTTTATTACGTATTGGATTTGCAGCATCTTTAATTTTATTTGATTGGCAGATCATATGGGCTATTGAAACCACACTTGGAAAAGATGCAGCTTCTGAATTTGGTCCAATATTTCTTACAGCCTTCGCATCGATCACATTTTTAATTGCTGAAATATTTCTTACGGGATACTATGGTCACAGATCGGACCGTACTGGTGTAAAACCAATAATATTATTTGGTACTGCAGGCGCAGCTTTTGTGCTGGCTATGTATAGTCCATCATCACTTATTCTATCAAAAGTGTTTGAAACAGAGGGAGCATATACTTCACTAATTCTTATGATAACATATCTTGCACTCATTCACTTTCTCCACGGAGTAGTGGCATCTGCAAAGGTTTCCCCCACTCTTGGATACATCAATCATTTTTCCACAGATCACAATAGATCACTAAGAATGGCGTACTATGATAATGCAGTTCTGTATGGTAGAGCAGTCGGTATGCCTCTAGGAGGAATGCTTTGGTTCGTTCTTGGAGTTGAAGATGATGGTATTGATACTAAAACACAAGCCCGAAGGATTGCATTCACCTATCCCTTTTTATCAATCATATTATTTATTGCAGCTTTACTAATAATATACGGTATTAAAAATACTCCAGGAGAGGAGGATGTTGCTCCATTTTCTATAAAGGAGGATATGGCTTTAGCTGCAAATGTAATGTTGGATGAGAAAAGAAAACCTCTTTTAGTCCCTTGGTTGGCATTAGCGGCTATGATTGGCTCCGTCTCGTTATGGGGTCCCTCAATTGCTTTTCGGACCGAGGGTGGTGAGGATCGGGCAATTTCTGCATTACTACCTGTAATAATAATAGTAGTTGCACTTGCCTTACCTGCACCACTTTGGGGTAAATACGCAGATACCCATGATCGAAGATCAGCATTAAATTTTGGAGTAGCAGGGTTACCTATACTATTAATTGGAGTAGTTGTTTGGGTAATTGGAGTTGATTTAATTGGAGAACCAATTTTTCAAAAGGATATTTCTTTTACCAACATTTCTCTCCTCTTTTCAGTTGTTCCGGGTATAATGTTCTTTTCCGCGCTTGTACCAGTAATGATGGGAGCTCTAGGAGATACTGCAGAACAAGGAAGTCATGAGGATGGTCGGGTAATGTCAGGTTATCATTTTATTATTGCCGGGGGTGAAATTATTGGAATTTTGATAGGCGGATTAGTCATAGGATTTTTTGCATTATTACAAAGTTTTACAGGTTTATTCGGTACAAATTCTGCGGAAGAAGGAGAAATAGCTGTTGGTCAAAGTAATGCGCTCATGTTTGGTTTCGGATTATTTGAGTTGATATTGATATTTTTAGTTGTAAGGGGCGTAATGAAAATACCTCACCAAGAACTGAGTGATGATTAATCTAATATTGTGAAAATGAAAAGTGAAATGACTCTTGGGTAAGATATTTTCAATCTGTTGTGCTTAAAGATGAAAACTTCATGAATAATTCAACTAATAGCTGGTCAATCTGAAACAACAGATCGCCAGTTAAATCACCAATTTCTACCGTCGAGATAAGATCATACAAACCAAAAGTAGTGGTTTGAATATGTTTATCTGTTACGTCAAAATTTGAAGGATTCAGATTTCCTGCAAAAAATACAAACATAAATTCAAAATTCGATTGGATAATAATAGAAGTATCTCCAAATTTTAATCCTGTTATTGATTCTGAAGTCTCGAACATTTCCTTGCTAAAAGTGGCTAAAGATGACAAGAAACCAGCAAATAGATCCATATCAATACTAATTTCATCATCAGCTTCTGACCAAAGTTTTTGGTAGAACGGGAGATTGTTTCTTATAATGAAGATACCATAAAGCTTTGGAATTTCCATTCGCAAATAAGAATTAGAATGAGTGCGTAAAAGGCTTCTAGTAAATTCTGATTGATCGAACGAGAAACGTAAGTTATATGGTAAAGGGATTTTTGTATTAATCTTCAATCGATATGCCTTTTCAGCAGCTCGTTTGATCCATGTTATTATCACCTCTTGATTATCTTCATGTGAAATAACGAATTCAACTGCTCCAGTTTTGAGTATTTTAAGAAGTCTATCACTTCCATATTTATCGATAGAACCTATTATTTGTATTCGAGGTGAAAGACCCTTTGCATAAATTGCCAAAGGTAGATTTGAAGTTCCTTCTGAAATAAGAGGATTTATTATGAGTAAATCAATTTCATTTTCTTTAAGATAATTGGTTAAATTGTCATAAGAGATAAGGTGTTTTACTTTGATATCTTGAAAATTTTCAGTAATAATATTTTCCAACTTTAAATAACTATCTCCAAAAATTATTAGATTTAAGTCCTGCAATTGTGATTTTTTCATTAATTTTCCTTTAAAGACTTCTGCAACTTTGGAATCAATAATTTCAGCGATTAACTCATCGTGATAATCAGCTATGATATTTTGATAGGAAATTAATGGGAACGTGTTGCTTATTAAATCATTTATTATGTTGGAAATTAATGTTTCTACTTTATTTTGATTGTTTTTAGTTAGATTATTAACCAAGAAAGAAAATTGTAATTCTTCATGAAAATGGAAATAAATTGATATTCCACCAAAATTAATCTCTTGCATTAACATTCCCCTTTCGAATAATTGTTGTCCTAATAGGGTAATTGCAGAGATATAGACGGATAGTAGGGTCTCATCCTTGCTCAGAAAGCTCTCGTAAAAAAAGGCAAACCTCACGACTGAATAATTGGAAATGATACAACCAAGAAATTCAAAGTCATCGCTTTCGTGTGAGACTAAAGTATTATCGTGTAATAAGAAGTAAGCCGGAGTAAATTTTGGAGGTTGTTTTACAATATTTTTCAATGCATCAGCTATTTCGTGCCTTGCCTGCTGTTCTAGGATTAAGGAATAAGCGGATAATGTGTCAATAGGGACGGGTAAAAATGCATCGATAGAACCTTTATTAAATAACGAATAAATAAAATCAGTTGATTCCTCCTTAGATATCATAATGATGCGGGTTATCGGGTGATTAATTCTTACCACTCTTGAAAAACTGATAGCGTCTACTTCTGGTGAATCGTTATCAAGAATTACAACCTTAAAATTCTCTAACATAAGCAAAGTCGCTGCATCCTGACAATTATCTACATGTACAATTCTAGTGAAATTAGCAATACTAATTAAAATATGCATCAATGACTCTGAAGTATCAGATTCACCAATAATTAGTAGATTTGATATCTCGGGAGTATCCGCATAGGTGATATTTGTAGGTGAGGTCGACTTTCCTTGTTCTTCCTCATAATGGCTTGGATTCAACCAATGATGCAGTTTTTATTATAATATTAAAGATACCTCAGTCTATTATTGTTTTAAATCAAATTTTCCAAGCATTTTACAATCTGTAATATCTAAACTTGTCCACTAAAGGTGGAACAAATAATATGAATGGAGTAAGATGATTTTGTTAATAAGGGAAATCTTCGAGATTTGGATTATGATGTGAAATATGCATCAAGTGATGAATTAGCAAGACTGAGAGCTGATAAAGAGGACAAAAAGATGTCTGTGATGATAACGAACTTGAGTGAATTCGAAAGAACAATTAAAGGATGCCAATCCTCGGAATATACAATTTTTTTATCATTTATTTGTTGTCTAATCTACATCGAAACATAATATTCCACTTAATTATCTCAAGAAATATTTGAATTGCTTTGAAAGAAAAATATATCTTTTGAGGAACTACGAACTACGTCGTAACCAACATCCTAAAGGCTGGAACGTCAATGGTTGAAATTGGTCAAAGAGTTAAAGTAAGAGATTTACTCTGGGAAATTGTAGACCAGCCAAAATCTCATCATGAATATTCAATTCTAAAATTACTTGGGATTAGACGAACATCTAGATATCATAGAAAATGTTGATGTAGAGATTGAATGGAGATTTGCTACATTAATTAACGATTGATCCAATAATGGGAAATATCCAACAATTCAGAAGATAAATATGAATCTTGGTAGAAGCAATACCGATTTATTTTTCACAAATTTATTAGTGATCGGTCGATGTGCTTACAACACAACTGTTTGCCTTGAAAACTCCTAGAATTGTTTCTTGGGAAGATAATATATTTACACATTTTCTTGAAGCTCTTGACCAAGAAAATTTCTCTTTGCAAGAAAATGATATAATCGCTATAACCTCAAAAATTTATAGTATGAAGCAACAAACAAACGCTATACTGAGTGAAGTTATACCCAGTTCACAAGCCAATCACCTTGGTAAAGAAGCTAGTTTGGATCCACGAGTTGCCCAACTTGTTCTTGATGAATCAAACGGTGAGGTTTTTGGTACAGTATTTCATGCCATTTTAGCAAAAACTCCCTATGGCCTATCTGCCAATGCTGGAATTGATTTGTCCAATTGTCCAAAGGGATATGCACTGTTACTTCCAAAAAATCCAGATCAAGAGGCAGTGGAGTTTAGGAACGCTATTCGGGAGAAATTTAATATTGATGTTGCAGTTATTATGATTGATTCACGAACAATACCTCTAAGAAAAGGAACAAATGCCGTAGCTTTAGGAATTGCAGGAATGGATCCTATCATTGATGAAAGAGGGAAACCAGATCTCTATGGACGCAAGATGTTGATAACTACCAGAGCAATTGCAGATAATGCAGCAACAGCGATAAATATGATAATGGGCGAAACAAATGAGAGAACTCCATTTGGTGTAGTTCGAGGGATTGAATATCCAAAATCAAATGATGCAACAATAGCTCAAACATTGATGCCTGAAAAGGAATGCATTTATTTTGCCCCATTTTTAAAATTAATTGGATAAAGGATAAAAATTGAAAATATCTGGAAAACATGGAGGTTACGAGGTAGGAGACAATCATCCCCCGTTAATCACTGGTGTGATTAATTTATCTCCTGAAAGTTTTTACAAAGGTTCTATTGAATTTGAGAACGCTGGAATCGAACCGAAAATTCTGGATATGATTAATTGTGGTGTTGCAATAATCGATGTAGGAGCGTTATCTTCTAGGCCCATTACCGTATATGGGGGAGAAGTTCCGACCATGGAACAGGAATTGTCAAGAATTAAAGAAGGATTACCTATCATAATAAATATTGCTAGTAAATACAATATTCCTATTTCTATCGATACACAATCATCAATTGTAGCTGGAGAAGCAATTAAAATGGGATGTACGATAGTAAATGATATTTCAGGATTTAAAGAAGATGATAACATGGCTAGTGTAGTAGCCAAATACAATGTAGATGCAGTTATTATGGCAACCAAGGAAAAACCAGGTGACGTTTGTGGTCTAGATGAAATTATCGAAAGCTTAAAGGAATCAATTGATATTGCAATAAAGGCTGGTATTCAAAGAAATAAGCTAGTTATTGATCCAGCATTCGGAGGTTGGGCTGGAAAAAGTAAAAACTGTGATCTTGAATTAATTAAAGAATTAAATAAATTGCGTGAACTGGAATTACCAATATATGTGGGTGTATCAAGAAAATCTACCATCAAAACACTGGATGGAGGAGATCTACCTGAAGACAGATTAATTGGTTCGATTATCATGACACAATGGTTGGTTGAGAAAGGTTGCCATATCATAAGGACTCATGATGTAAAAGAAACGAACTTAGCATTAAAAGTAGCTAGAAAAATAAAATCATTAATCGACTAAAATTTTATCTCCACATATTTTGCAAATAGTGCTAGAAGCCGAAATATAACTTCTACATCCTTGACAAATAATGGGTGGTTCGTTGCTTACCATAATTTCAGCTCGTCTGTTTGATAAATCATAGTCTATAGAAGGATCCAAATGAAAACTAGGGTTTTCTTCTGTAAATAATTTCCTTCTTATCAGCCACCAGTAGGTAAGTATCCAGGAAATTAACATACTAAGTGTAAATGAAATCGGAATAGAGAAAAAATTGAATAAAATAAATATCATAAAAATATAGGTCAGGTAAAAAGGGATGTAGAGAATGAGAGAATAGTAAATTCCTGCGATATATCCAGAAAGTAGTACGAAAAACAAATCACCAAATAGATATAAACGATATTTTCCCTGCTGATTTTCATCCCCATCATGGGATAATGATAATAAATCAAATACTTTTGCTTCTATATTCTTCCATTCATCCGTTATTTTCAATTCTTTAAAGTTCGAATTGCTTTTTAATATTATAAATACCATAATTACTGAAATAAATAATCCTATAATTGTCGAAATTAAAAAATTTGATAGTTGCTGATCAAAAAAAGTTGGATTTATGGATAAATCGCTATCTTGCATTTGATTCTGCAAACTGACAGAAAAATTAGCGGTGAACCATATCGGAAACGACCAAAAGGCAAAGGTCATTCCAAGTAAGGCAATTGGCAAGACGATTTTTAATACATCATCTTCTTCTTGTTTTCGCCATAGAGGATTAAACTCAATTGCTCCAAAAACTGTCCAAGCCACAAATGATCTGATTATTAATGATATTTCAGCCCTTGCAATTATCAAATAATTTTTGTTTACTAAAAATCTGAATAATTTATGACACTGACTGCGATCGGTATTGAATCAAGCGCAGATAAGTTAGGTGTCGGAATTATTGATATTGATGGCAAAATCCTTGCTAACTCCATTTTGACATATAAACCAGGGATAGGGAAAGGTGTAATTCCAAGAGAAGCGGCACAACATCATTCAGATAATGTATCAAAGTTGATAAAAAAATCTTTTGAAGATGCAGGGATAACACCACGTGAAATCGATATTGTTGCATTCACACAAGGAAGTGGAATGGGCCCATGTTTAAGAGTTGATGCAGTTGCTGCTAGAACACTAGCATTGAAATTGAAACGACCAATTGTGGGGGTCAATCATCAGGTTGCCCATGTCGAAATTGGCAGATTGGTTGGCAAGATGGATGATCCCGTTGTTGTTTATTTGAGTGGTGGTAATTCCCAAATAATTTCCTTTGCAGAAGATCGATATAGAGTATTTGGTGAGACCTTGGACATTCCAATTGGTAACTGTTTAGATGTATTCGGTCGTGAAATGAGATTTGACAATTCAGAAAAGCCAATGGGTGCAGTAGTTGAAGAAATGGCGTTAAAATCGGACACATATCATGAATTACCCTATGTTGTAAAGGGAATGGATCTCTCTTTCAGTGGGATTTTAACTGCTGCAATAAATCTGGCTAGATCTGGTGTAGATATCTGCGATGTCTGTTATAGCCTTCAAGAGACTACATTTGCAATGGTAACAGAAGTTGCTGAAAGAGCACTAGCCCATGTGGAGAAAGATGAATTATTAGTGACGGGAGGGGTTGCAGCCAATTCAAGATTAAAATCGATGCTTGCTGGGATGGCAGAAACTCATAATGCAAATTTTTATGGTCTTTCTACTCCTATTGCAATAGATAATGGGGTGATGATCGCATGGTTAGGATTACTTATGCATAATAATGGATATAAACAGTCAATCGAAGATACTCTAGTTCGTCAACAATTTAGACCAGAAGAAGTTGATGTCATTTGGCGATAAGTAAGTAAACTACAATTAAATAAAGTCTAGAAAAATGGAGATATAATTGTGTCAAAGATTCGAACCATAGATATTCATCAGAAAATTCAGGCGAAAAATGATGATATCGCAAATCGCATTAGGATTAAGCGACAAAACTACTCCATACCAATGGTTGATATTATTGGTACTATAGGTGCAGGAAAAACATCAATTTTGGAATATATCTCAAAAAAATTTCAGGGAGAAAAACAACTTCTAGTAATAAATGGCGACTTGGCAACATCAATCGACGCAGAGAGAATTAAGAAATTTGGGAGTACATGTATCCAGATTAATACTGGACGAGGATGCCATTTAAACGCTCATCAAGTTGAAGATGCCCTTGATCAAATAGACATTACTAAGTTTGATTTTATATTTATCGAAAATGTGGGAAATTTAATATGCCCTTCATCAATCGATGTAGGTGCTGATTATAAAATGGCAGTAACTAGTGTGACTGAGGGACCATATGTTTATGAAAAACATCCAATTGCATTTAAAATAAGTAATTTTGCTGTTTTGAATAAAATTGATATTGCTAAAGCCATGCAAGTTGATCCGGATGATATGATTTCACATGCGAGAAAATTTTATCCAAAAATTGATTTTATCAAAACAAGTACTAAAACTGGCGAAGGGATGGAGATACTAGCTAATAAAATTGGATTATCTAAATAATGAAAGGGGTGATGATATCAATATTATCGAACTAGCCAAATCAAGTCGATCTAGTTGTAGGTTATGCAAACAGAAAATTGAGAAAGATACTCCCAGGATGGGTAGTGAAACCGAAATGCGACAAGGAGATAGAACATTTACAGCTGTTCTGTGGTACCATCTTTCATGTGCTCTAGAAAAATTACCTGATGAAGTTGTCATAGCAGAAATAAAAGTTGAATTACCCGTTGACTCATTGGATGAAATTGAAAAATTAAAAAAACAACAAATGCAATCAAGTTTTATTCCGCAGGGAATTTCAGTTTTGGATAAGGCAAATATCACTGTTAACGCTGAAGCTACTGTTCTTCGTCTCTTGAAAAAGAGGAAAATTGAAAATAGCGATGGTATAGAGGTGGAAACGAAAACAGTTTACGTGGAGCATGATAAACAGCGTAGAAAGATACTATTGCAAGAAGATCAGAGTGATCTTGAAATGGATAAGGGTGATAGAATTGTGATTATTGCTGGAATTACAACGGAAGGATCAGACGAAAAAATACAGGTTATTGCTAATAATAACTCCAAAGTGTTAATAAATCCAATACAAGAAGAAATAGATAAATATGCTCAAAATATCGAAATCTATGTAAGTTCTGCATGGAAAAGACCTGGTGGGAAAAAAGCAATATTTGAATACGCTAAATCTGCTAGGGCCACATGTC
>CAZRLL010000151.1:0-9467 GCA_964600735.1 uncultured archaeon | reverse complement strand
ATCTCGGTTATTAAAATTTATATTTAACAAAAATGGTAGGTAACATGGGGGTTTGTGACAGTTAAACCAATATTATGATTATTTAGATAAAGTCATGATGATCCATCGGTGTCAAAAGACCTGGAAATCCTGTCTCCAGTGAAATCAGTGGATATAGGAGCAGGAAGGACGCGCGTTTTCACATGAAAAGAGGTTCTTGTTACTCGAAAGAGGATGGTGACGTCAAACAAGAACTGCAGAACAGGTAAGATTGTATATTATATACGATTATGATCATTGTATTAAGTATTTGACAATCTGAATTATTTGTTTCTTAAGTTATGAACGTATTTAATCTTGTCAGTAATCAAGTAAACGATTATTTGAAAGGCAAATTAGATGCTTACGATACCAAGTTTACAGGGTTTTTTAGATTAGTAATGATGTGAGAAGGCGTTGAGTTTAGATGAAAAAGGTTCTAAAGAACGAAGTCCTGATAAATAAATACTTTATTTATTTGGGACATCCTTAAGAAAACAACACAAGTCTTAAAATTTCACCACATTCTTTTATTTTAGATCAAAACTACTAGGGATGACTTTCTTATTTCGATGATAAACAATAGAATAATTATCAATGAACAAGGGGAAATAATTTCTCCAAGTGGTTCGATGGTGGATCAATCATCGTTAATTCTGAAAAAAATAGAGACTGCCTTTGGGTCATTTAGTGAATTACAAAATCACTTTAATAGCCGCGATAGTTTAATCCTCATGAAATTTGAAGGTCAAATTCACTTTTTTGGAATATCCATTAATAAGAATGAAATGGTGATTTTTCAAATTGAGCACTTACTTGATTTTAAAAAATTGGAAGAAAAAATACCAAAATTCGTTTTTAATCTAATAAAAAATGAAAGACCATCAGTTAAATCACTGATCAGTAGAAAATTGGCACATGACATTGCCAATCCATTAACAGCAATATCTATGAATTTGGAATTTATAGATGATACAATAAGTCCAGATAAATTGACCAAGGAAGATTTTGATCTATTGAAAGACTCACTTGAGGGATCAATTAATTCAACAAATAATATTCGGGATATTCTGGAGGAATTTAGAAAAAATGAAGTACAAATTCCAGAATTCAATTATTGTATGCTGAATGAAACCATAGAATTTGTATTATATTTTATTGCTCATAGTATAGAAGAAAATATCATAATTTCATGGAAAAAAATTGAAGACCTGAAAATCGAAATCAGCGAAGTATCATTTTGGAGATCATTAACTAGTCTCTTACAAAATTCTTTGGAAGCAATTGATGGGAAACCAAATGGACTCATCAACATCAGCTGTTATAAACTACTAAATGACCTAGAAATCGAGATCAAAGACAATGGAATAGGAATGGAAGAAACAGTAAAATATCGGGTGACAAAACCTCTATTCACCACCAAAAAGGGCCATTTAGGTTTGGGTTTAAGTATTGTGGATCAATTAATAATGGATACTGATGGGGATCTGGCTATCTTCGGGAATGCTGAACATACGAAAATTACTTGGAAGATCCCTATTTACAAAAATGATAGACAACTGGATTAAATCACAATCCTGAGGTTGATGTTTGAGATCCTCTTCTATTAGCTGGATACAATCTTTCTGTTGTGTTCATCTCTCGGGCATGATAAGAGAGACATAATTTTTTTAGTTCCAGCATTTTTCGCGTCAAACTGTGCAAATCACCCAGTTCATATATCCCCGCACTTAAATCTGCATAGACATCAAAATCTAGTAATTCCGACAATATTAATGTTACAAAAATCGTATGATGTTTTAACATAACTACTCTTTTTTCCTCATTATCATAGTCAGAAACAATTTCATATTTTAAACCATATAGGTCATCTAATAGGTTTTCAATTCGAGATCTTCTCTCAGGGGTATCCATAGGTGGGTTTTATTCTTTCAAAACTTTATTTTTATGATCGTGTAATGATTTGTTATTCGTTTTGGAAATAATTTAGATGAATCACTAACGAAATAATTTCCAAACAACAAATTCATTATTATTAAAGACTTGTAATCCAAAATTAGGAGCAATTGAACTTAAAAACGGGTAAGTTTTAACGTATCTATTCACGTAGACTTCGTAAAATGCATGATCACTCAATAGCGTAATTACATATCTAACATTATTTGAAATTAACTCACCGAAAGCTCTAGTTAAATTTGAATCAGTGATAGCGGATAATTGATTTGAATCTAGATACGATGTGGTAAGATACAAGTCAATGACCATATTATTGGTAAAATATTCTAAACCTGGAAGATTCACTACAATTATTATCTCATCACTTTCTATTTTCTCAGATTTGATGAAATCAACCAGATCCATTACTGATTTCCGATTATCATAAACATTTTCCTCCCTGAAATTGCCAATATCAAAACCATTGGAAATAAGTTCTGATGATTGAAATGCTATTGGGGACAATGATATTATAATGATCAATACATAGGTTATAATTTTGATAAAGTTGTGATTATTAAGATTCGTCTTTTTATATTGCTTTGCTAATTTTGATAATCCTCTAAATAGTAGAATAATAATAAAAACAAAGAATATTGTATAAATCAGTAATCTGAAAATTGATAAGTGATACGATTTATATCTCTGATGAAAACCTTCATTCGAGTATTCGAGAGGTATAAAGGGATAGAAAAAGAGAAAATTACAAGCTATAATGAACAGAAAAATAATATCTTCAAAATCACTCATTTCGAAATGAGTTATTAATTTGGAAATACCCAATACAGAAATGATGCTTAATGGGATCCAAATTACTGATAAATATCTAATTGAAGTAGTCGAGTAATAAGCCAGCCACAATATATAAAAAACTCCGATCCAAATATTTAGAATAGGAAAATCTTTTTTTGCGCTTACTATCCCTACAACTTTTGGTAGTAAAAGGAATAATGAGAACTGACTTCCAATAAATATTACTAATATCGTCGACCAAAAAGAAACTACATGTGCGTTCTCTACGGATATTTCCCCCAATACATCGATATTATTAAATCTCCAAGAGATTGAGGATCTTTCTGTCTGGAAATAAAATTTGACCAATGTATCAACAACATCGGGTATCTTCAACATATGAATAATCCAGGTTCCACCAAGAATTATCAAGGCTACTGTTGATAAAAAATAACCAGATAGGACTTTTCTCTTGTTTTTATCAATTAATACTAACTCATTATTTTGTAATATTTGTATTATAATTAGTATACCAATCGTAATTAGAAACAATCCAATTCCGATATACGAATCAAATATAGCTTTTCTGGACAAAAGAACAATTAAGATAAGCAAAATTAAGGAACGAATATATTTCTCCCATCGACCTAAAGGCAGAGAAAAGCAGATAAGAAGCAGTATTGGAAATGAATAGCCCGACATTTTAGAAACTGAAGCCAATCCAAATCCGATTGATGCAACGAAATAATCGTAATAAGAATCGTTTTTTCTTGCCTTGTAAAAATATATCATCCCTGACGAATAAAAAAATGTAAGAGGAAGTTCTTGATAATAGGCATATTCTAGAATTGTCATATATACTGCTGGCGTGGTTAATAATACAAGCGCGGCATAATATCCAATTTTTCGATTTATACCCAATTCATCAGCAAATAAAATGCATAGTAGAGTGATTCCCAGTAAAAATGTAATGGGCATTAATTCACTTGTGAACCCTGTCGAAATATAAGAGAAATAAGTTAGAAATAATACATTTGCTGGAGGCTTAAAAGTGGGATAGAAATTAAGCGGATTTAATCCCGCGATAATATCATCGCCAAGGTAAAAATAACGCATATTGGGAAAATAGAAATGTAGAGCATCCCATCCTCTTGGTGGGTAGATAAAATTGATGAATGTATAATCCAATATTAGAAATATAAGCAAGAAAATCAGGAATTTATCTTTGTATCTTGATTGGAAAAATATGGAGTTAATTTGTTTGGGATTAATTGATTTTGTAATTCTAATAATATAATATAATAGGAAAAATAACGATAATGCAAAATATGCAAAGACTACTCGATTTAATAATTTGTCAAAGTAAACACCCACAATAAGCATAGGAAAGATTAGTAATAATGATCCAATAATCAAACTTTCACAGTACCATTGAGTAAAAGAATTGAAATTAGATCTTCTTAATTTTTCAGCAAAGTACGTGCCTAATGCCAATATAGCAAGTATGGGGATAAGGTGATCAAATACCAATTATTAACCAAGCCTAGGTCTATCATAAATAATTAGTTTAATTGTAATTTTATTTTTAATTGGAGGAGATGATGCATTTTAGTTGAATATTAGTGTTAGATCGAATTTCCTTATATTTTTCTTGTTCTGATAATATTTAAAGAATAAAAATGGATATTCCAAATCTATGAATTTTATTAAAAGTATTAATTATGATTCTTCGCTTTGCTAAAACGAGAAACACAATGTAAAAGACTATTTAATACGGATAAAATAATCACATGTGCATCCAAACGAGATCACAGTAATCATCCCTACCCTAAATGAGGAAAAAAACATTGAAAGATTATGTGATGAAATCCTAAAACATCTACCTGGAACTAATATCTTAGTAGTTGATGATGGATCTAAAGATAATACACAAGAAATTGTATTACAAAAGGGGGGTACGATCCGATTAATTGATAGATCTAAAGAAGAGATTCAAGGATTGACTATCTCGATTAGAGATGGTATTTATCAGTGTGAAACCAAATATTTTATTGTAATTGACGGTGATTTCCAACACCCACCAGAAAGTTTGCTAGATGCTCTTGAATGTTTTAAATCCGAACCAGATCTTGTGATAGGGTATAGGATTAAGGTTGAGGATTGGCCATTTTTCAGAAAGTTAATGTCATTTACTGCTGTTCTACTTGGTAAAATAGCCTTGTTGATAAGAAGACGACAAATTCCGAAAGATATAATGTCTGGATTTTTTGGGGGTAAGGTGGAAATAATTAATCCAATAATTAGAGATAATAAATTAGCATTAAAGGGATATAAACTCCTGTTTGATTTACTAAAGGTATTTCCAAGGGATGGGCAAATTGAACAATTTGGATATGTTTTTAAAAACAGAGAATTTGGAGATTCAAAGATTGGCAAAATCCACATGTGGGAATATTTTAAATCATTATTCTAGAATTCAATTATTAATATTTAGTCTTCCGGGTTGTAGTAGAACAAATCTCTCGGATTTTTCGCGGTCCAGTACATAACGACCATCAAATACAATTTTGGCATCGATATGGCTTTCAATATTCTTGAATTCTTGATGATCAGTTACAATGAAAATCACATCATAATTATCAACAATGCCAATATCCCAATTTTCTCCAGAATTTGAGCCAAAAATTTCATCAATTTCAATATCGGAAAATAAAGGATCAGTAATAATAACGCTAGCCCCTTTTGACCGCAATGCTGGAACAAGCCTTAAACAAGGTGAATATCTCTGTTCTTTCACACCTCCCCGATATGCTAAACCCATAACTAAGATCGATATATTCCAATTTTCAATCGATTTTTCAACTGCAGAAATTGCATAATTCACCATTCCATCATTGGTCTTACGTGATCGATCAAATATATCTGCATCATATCCTCTTCGTTTTCCTTCTGAAATAAGAAAATGAGGATAAACAGGAATACAATGTCCACCTACCCCAATTCCTGGTTGGTGGATATGAGAAAATGGTTCTGTATTTGCTGCATTAATAACTTCAAGAATATCAATTTTATATAAATCTGCTAGAATTGCCAACTGATTGGCAATAGCGATATTTGCATCACGATATGCTCCTTTAAAAGTTTTAACCGCTTCTGCTGCGATAGCACTTGATAACTGGATTACTCCTTTTTTACATACTTCATTATATAGGATCCTAACCGCGTTTGCTGCATTGGTAGTATCACCCCCAATTATCTTTGGATAGTTTAATTCAATATCATCGATTACTCTACCAGAAAAAGTTCGTTCCGGAGCGAATGCTAATCCAAAATCAATTCCTGATTTTTTACCATTCTCCTCCAGCTTATCTTTGATCAAACCAGATGTAGTCCCAGGAGGTAAAGTTGATTCTTGAATAAATATAACTCCAGGTGGTGCATGTTCTATTAGGTTTGAATAAGTTTCAAGTAGAGATCTTAAATCTGCTTGACCCTGATCATCAATAATCACCGGGATGATAATTATGATATAGGTAGAATCATGTACTGCTTCCCTGATATCTGTATAAGCCTTAAATAATTTGTTCTCGACTGCTTCTTTTAACCTTGAGTTTGTATAAGGTTCATTAAATAGATCTGATTGTCCTTGATTTAATTGATTCACCAAATTAATTGATATATCTAAACCAGAAACCATAAAACCTGAATTTGTAAAGACGGTGGCAAGTGGAAGTCCCATTTTACCGAGACCAACAATAGTAACTTTTAATTTCCTGTTTTTTACCACTGATGTGATTTTTTCTTCAGTCAAGGTTAAAACTTGCATAAATGGTTTCTAATTGCGATTCATTAAAGGGTTGGGACAGGTAAACCAATATTATGATTATTCAAATTAGTCCATGATTATAAACCTTTGATTGAACGGTTAGGACAGGTAACTTAGCTCTTTTATACATTCTACTTAGTATTTATCCATCATTTTTCCTTTTCTGGTTTTATGATCTCCCGCGATAATGCAGATAATCCACTGAATATGGTTAAAAAAATAGTAATCAAAATATTCAAACCAAAAATATCCAAAGAAAATAATTCTGGTGTGAATTGATGACCGAAATAAACAGTTTGATTAGATTTTAATAATAAATACAGTATTAAATCAGCTAAAATATAACCAATAGTAGCAATTATTAGAGAAGCATAAATTAAAAACTTGATATAGCTAAAGAGGACTTGTTTTATGTTACCTCCGATATTCCTAATGATTTTCAATTCACGTTTACTCTCGATCGCTACAGTCCGGAAAATCTCATTAAAATTTACTAGAATTATGATTAATACAATAATTATTTGAGCGAGCATAATTATTCTGACGATAACTAGGGATCCTTGAAAATATCCATCTAAATAATCTTCTCCAACAGAATAGCCAATATTAATATCGTCTATTCTTTTGCTAATATCAATATTTTCATTTCTAATCCCATCTTGGATCAAACTACCCAATAATGTTAATTCTTGTGTAAATGGATCAAACATTTTCATCTGACTGATTACACCCCATTCGCCATAGATCGTAATATTATAGTTACCAACAGGAAACCTAGATAGAAAAATTTGACTTGTTGTAGAAATAAAATTAGTTTTAAATTCAAAATCAACCAGTGTATGGCTTACTTCCAGATTTATTAGTGAATGGGGTGGTAAATCCTTGAAATTAATCCAACCACTTTCATTTAGTAAATCATATTTTAAATCAAAAATCGTATTTCGATGGATTGTGAAATTTTTATTTCCTGAATATCTGCCTTCGCGAAAAATCACAGAATAATTACCATCTTCTAAAAATATTATCTGATCACTATAAATTGAGACTTTTTCATCAGATCCCTCCTTGGAGATTGATAAGTAGGCAGTATCACTGTAAGTCCCATAGTTCTGATTGTAAGCCGTAAACTCGACTTTAGAGACCCCAAGTGAGATAATAATAATTGGATTAAGGTACTGGGAAGCGGTAAAAATTATCTGATTATCAATAATTATTGAAATAATTGCTTCTTGAGGAATTAATTCAAGAATAAAGCTGCTGGATTGGCGATCAATTTGCAAGGTAATTGTTTCATTTGTTTCTAATAGATCCAACTTGAATTCTAAATTTGATATGGGATCACCGGTATTATTGTACAGCTCAAATTGTATGGGCGATGATTTTATTCCCAAAATAATTGTACTGTTCAATGTATGGAGAGCACCAGTCATAGTGATTCCAGTTAATGTAAATATTAAAATTAATCTATCTTCATCACTCATGACTAGTTTTTGATAATATGGATTACTAACTAGGGTATTATTATTTATGAATATTGTATAATTTGCTTCAACAACATTCAATAATTCAATTTCGTATTTTGATGTATCTGAATATCGTAATCCCCGGATTGATACTCTTGGCTCGGATGAAATGTACAATAAGTTGTTATCTATCCGATATAAGCCGTTAGTCAGTTTAACTGTGGCTGAATTGATATATCCCCATTCAGATGATATAAAATCACCAGTTGCTTCAGATATTGTGGACCATTTAGGAACCTCAATATTCCACATTTGTGAACTATTGTCAAATTGATCTTTCACAATCGCACTGTAGTTTCCTGGTGATAGTTGTATAATGGAATTCTCTAATAGTATAGGAAAAAATTCAATTCCACTCTTATTTAAATGCAGTGTATAAATTTCACCGTTTTCCGACAATAGTGATATTCGACCGTCAATCAGCATATTAGGAAATCCATTCAGTAGGTTTAATTTATCCTTTAATTCCAATGGATCATTGAGTTGAAATACACTGAATTCCTCATTTTTTGTAATCATTGACTTAATACTAATCGTTGCATCTATACTCAAATTTGGGGCGGAAAGAACCTGATTGGGATAAACCTGAAAGAACCCTGCCCCTAGATCGATTTTTACCACCCAAGTATGAGATGAAATAATATTATTCCCTTGAGGAAATATAATTTGAAATTCTGAAGTATTGATATCTTCAATCTGATAGATACCACTTGCATTCATTATAGAGAATATATCTGCATAATTGTTAATGTACGTATAATTTAGATGAAATGATCCTTGGCTGGTTGTAACAACAGTTGTATAATTTCCTGGTTGACTAATAGGAATTTTGAAATCCCAGTTATTATTAGATAAAATTATGGTCCCGTTTGATACTGTTACATTTTCGGATGGGCTAATCCAGACTTTGAGTACATCATTCTGAGTAACCACTGGCCTGTCAAGCATTTCCTTCCATCCCCCTAATCCTGGATTTTCTTCGATAATTATGTTAAAATATTTTGAAATTGGTACACCTGAATTATCCAGTGCATTTACTTGAATCTTATGAAAACCAGGTGACGATGGCAGGTAAATTATAGCAGAATTATTAAAATTCATCACTTGTAGTGAAGTATAAGAGAAGGCAGTTATATTTCGGCTTATACCAACTTTATTGAATTCTACTATCGAATTTGGAGAATAGTGATTACCCTCGATGAGATTTTTGGTTTGAAGTAATTGAATACTTGAATTTACTAAAAAATTAACATTTAACAAGTAGACTGTAGATTTTCCTCTCCTACGGACTGAAAATTCATGCATACCATCCTCAACTTCAATATTGAAAAAACTTTCCTCGAACATTCCTTGAAAATTCTTGGTCTGTAAGA
>CAZRLL010000150.1:0-9481 GCA_964600735.1 uncultured archaeon | reverse complement strand
TGTTCTTTTTGTTAGACGTGAAAGATATTTCGCTATCATTGCTGAACATGAAATTATATTGTTTCCACATGATGAACTACCAGTACAAATTAAGAAATTCAATGATAGTGTAAAAGCTACAACACTTGAAAAGGAGTGGTCTAATGTCAAGCTTTATCGTGAAATTGACAAATCAATTTTCCCTGAATATTTGGAAAAAAGAGGATATAGTAAGGATTTTATCACATCCATTTGGAAATTAAAAGATTAAAAACTATCAAGATATTCTTTAAACTTTAACAACCTCTCTTCAATAACCTCATCAGACGTACTCCGAAATATTTGTGTGAAAATCGAGGTTGAATACAGAAATTCCTCTTCTTCTTAATTACTTTCTTTTTTTCACATCGATTTTTTGTTGTTCTGGATTATCGTGTGGAGGACCGTACCATTATATAATAATTACTGTCAGGATTACAAGTGAATATTGAGGTTTATCGATTGAAACAGCAATTCAATTGAGGATACTCAATAATGGTTCACGATGATTTGAAATCCCATATTCAAAACAATTCTCCCACATTTTCTTGTTTATGTATTCAACAACTTGTCTATCTGTTATTATGGAATACCATTCGAATTTTGATTCGTCATGAGTTGAAATATTTGCAGCATAGAATTTGGCAAAATTATTATTATCAAGGAGTCCAATGGCTATTGAAGGATTGATTGGAAAAAAATAATCAATCCTATAATTTATTCCATTAATTTTCATGTCTAATGCCACGACAGGAAGATCACTAGTTATGAATTCTAGTGGATTAACAATTTCTTCGAAAATTCCTGTTAGATTTACTAATACGATTGGAGTAAATTTGCTCGGAGAGATGAGATCCATTGTTCCTACCAATAGATCCGAAGAACGATAATTTTCATCCATAAATCTGTCATATTGTTTTTCAATATCTTCATCCGTTAATTGTGGGTTTAATTCCGAAAATAACCATAGTATTCTAGATTTTAATAACTTCATGATTCTCTTATTGTCACTTTGGATTAAGGCCTCTTGAAGGTCTTGATAATCTTCTTCCGAAGGTTGAACGTTATTCGTTGGTAACTTGACAATTTCACCTGTCATTCTGTTCTGAAAACTAGGATTGAACCAATTTGAAAGCATTAACTCTATTCTAAATGCTGGTGACCTTGAAATTAATGTATCAATAAATCGACACAAAAATTTAAAATTTTGAGGATTCTCTATCTTTGAAATGAACTCATCCACTAACCGTTTGATTTGGATTGCTTTATTAGTTAACTCTTGTAAATTGGGGATAAAATTTTCCGGGTCTTTGCGATCGATTTTCCGTGCAATTAACTGGGGATTTTCACGGTAAATTTTCCCGATAACTGATGCCACTTTATTTTCAATTTTTTGCAATTCCTCATCCAGCCAGTTACTTAAGAAACTATTCCTGACGAATGATTTTTTTATTTTTTTCAGTTCAATTGATTGATTTTTCTTATTTAACCGGTATATTTTCTTATTCTGCCTTGTTTTATCTAAATCTTCCTCAATTGCAAAATTTCTAAGATACCATTGTGGTAAATAGTGTTGACGAGAACCACCCATCATGTCAAAGTAAGGTAATTATCACATTTAAAATCTTCTTTATATACCACTTCATCCACATACATTTCTAGATATACGTGACAGTGGTTACAACCACTACTGAATTTCACTTGCAATTGCGCTTCTGTATCTTATGGATACCGGCGGTGACTAAGTTCCTCAACAGTCCCTTGGACTATTCTGTATCCACTGCTTTCTTATTTTTTCATTTGGAACGATTTTTTTTCATTTTATAAGCGCCAATGGTAGCTTATGTCTTACAAATCCATTATTTGAGCAAGTAATAAATATTTCATTCCTTTTGTAATTCGATCCCGAATTGAGCTAAATCTATTCATTCAATTTGTTCAAAAATTATTCATAATTATTCCATTTGAACGTATAAATACGAATTATTATTAGTTAATTAATCGTGTCGCGATATTATAAAAATCACAATTTTGGGGATTAAAATTGAAATTGAATGAATTTTGGAATAATATAGAGAAGGAACTTGAGAAGAAAACTCTCAAAGGCAAAGGGAAGGAAGATGCAAAAATTGCTGTAAAATTACTTAATAAAATAAAAGAGGGATATGAGATTGATAATTTATCAGGCATAGAGAAGATTATTGATAGAATGATTGATTTGGAGGGTAAGATGAATGAGAGTTAAATCTATAGAATTAGAAAATTTTAGAGATTTTAGTAGAAAGAAGATTAATTTCCCAGATACTCCACTCATTGTATTATCTGATGACAATGGAAAGGGGAAGACATCACTATTTGAAGCGATATTAGTTGCTCTGAAGGGAGATATCTCATGGTATGATGATTCTACAGATTATGGAAGTGTTGATGCCTTATTCTCACTACAAGCAGGTGAAAAAGATCGAATGGCAGTTAGTGTTGTTATTGGGGATACAGAGCAGAATTACAAGATTGGGATTAATCGACCACGGAGAAAGAAAACGTACCTTACAAAAACCACAGGATATGATATTAATCACTTTTTAAATGATAAGATGGTTGATCAATCGTCTTTATCTGCATTTATGGAAGATAATTTATCAATTGATAGCAATACATTCCCCCATGCCAATTATCTCAGTCAGGATCTTATTAATCAGGCATTGATTAAAGACCCAAATATACGTGCTTCTGTATTTGATAAAATACTTAATTCTGAATGGATTACTCAAATGTCCAATCATATCAAACTTTTAACTGATAAAATAAAATCAAGTCGTAGTGCATTGAAAAAAGAATGGATATCAGCTACCGAAGTAATAGAAAATTCAGAGGCTGTTAAATTATGGCGAAAATTATCAGAGAATGTAGTTGAGCTTAGTGATACCTTATTCAAAAATACAGCATTGAATACAATTAACAAAATAATCAAAGTTGAACCAGATGTATTTGATAATCTAGCAAGAGATGAGATAATAAAATTGGTAGATGATAAAATTATTGATTATCATACATCAATCAAACAGAGGGAGAATTTACTCAAGGCATTCACTGAACAACTTGAGAGTCTTAAATCAAGTTGGAAATTAATAAATGACAACAATGAGAAATTAGGGAAGTCTGAAGAGCAATTCAAGTCAATAAATGAAACCAATGAGGAATTGGATAAGAAAAAAGAACCACTTAAAGAATTAAGAGAGAAATTAAAACCTCTTCTCAATACCCAAAAAGAGTTAATTGACAAATTTAATACTATTGAATCCCAGTATGAGAAATTCATGGAAGAACATAAATCATTTGATAATTTAACTCAGTTAATAAATTTTGAGAAGAAAAAATATGATGAAACTAAAACATGGAAAGATAAATTTGATCACATCAAAACTGAATTGGAAACCAGTTTGTTAACATTGAAAACTGAAATATCATCAATTAAGGAACAAGAATTGAAGTTACAATCTAATATTCCTGACATCAAAGAGATAAAAACAGATCTAAATAATGGAATTGAGATACTCAAAAAAATCACACCATATCACAAGTTGGATATGGAAACATTTGGTGTTGTAGAGACACACTTCAAAAAATGTGAATGTGATAATCATAATGAATTATTGAAAACTATAGATATTCTTGATAAACAGATGAGAGATATAAATACTGAAGAAATAGTAAAATCAATTAATAATTATCAGACATATCTTGTTAAAAATGTGACTGGAGGTGATCCCGAAGAACAATTTTTACAAGAACAGATTAAACAGAATATTTCTCTGACTGAGGAAATTAATGACCTAGAAGATAACAAGCTGAAATATAATCTCAATGTATATTTGAGGAGAGATATCGAGTATTTTGAATCACGATTGGAGAAACTAGGTAAGGAGAGGGAACCTGAATTAAAAATTCAAATTTCTAATGAGGATCTGAATGCTAAATATCTGAAATCACTTGATAAATCATATAAAAATCTGAATAAATATATATCATCATTCTCAAGAACAAAGATCAAAATAATTGAATTGGATAATTATAGATTGAAATTATCAAAGATTAAGAAAGAAAATGAGAAGAATAATGCTGAATTATCCTCACTTAATGAGAAATTGATAAAATTACATGCTGAGTGCCAAGCAGATCTCAAAATAGAGATTATTCTTAAACTAAAACCTGATATCAATGGTATTCAGACATCGATTCTTATAATTAAGAAACATATTGATGATAATCTGGAGACATTAAAAAAATCAATTAGGAAGACTGAAGAGATATTTCAGAAGGGCAAAGAGATTGAGAAATTAAAAACTGATCAACAAAATACTGAGAATAAATCCAAATATAATACCGAAAAGAAGAAACTGACTGAATTGGAAGAACAATTCAAAAAAGCAGAAACTGATTGGGAAGAGCTGGAAACTGAATTTAAAGAATTATCAAATAAAAGAGAGGAAATGAAGAAATCAGCTTCAACATTAAAACACGATAGAGATGAGGCAAAAAGAATACTTACCACTTTTCATACGACTTACAATATCAAATATGAATTAGATAAGGGAAACGTTGAGGAATGGGAGATCACCCTGAATAAACAGATACGTGATATTCCAGAAATCGTTGAAGTATCATCCAATGAATTGCAGAGTATTCATACTCAATTAGAACAAAAGGATAAATTTGATAAAATTCTTGAGGAAGAATATGCAGTAATTAATAAAGCTAAAAACAGGAAAGACGAGATACAATCACATGCAGAATACTACAAATCGCTTGAGAATGCACTCAAAATGATCAAGAAAGAAATTGACAATCAAATAAAAGATTATCTCGAAGATATGAAAGATGAGATAGAAACTGATTTCAAAGAGATATTTGAAAAAATGGGAGGTCATCAAAGGTTCAATGTTTTTGATTTCAATATTAAGATGTATAGAAATAAATTGAAGGCAGATCTTAATGTGGGTATAAAATCAAATGTAGGAACTCCAAAGGCGTTATTGTCCAATGGACAACAAGTATCTGTAGTATTGTCACTTTTTCTTGCCACTCTCAAAGCACAACTAAAAGCTGGTGGTTTCAGCTGGGTTGCAATGGACGAACCAACACAGTATCTTGATACTGATAAGAAAACTGCATTTGCGAATATATTACTTGAGTTTCTTAAAGAATATCCAAATACACAGATTATGATCGCCACTGCAGATAAAGAGTTTATTTCAATGTTGGGAAACTTGAAAGATAATATTTTTAAAATGGCAGCAATATTCAATGTAGAGGAAGACAAAACCATTAAATTAGATCCAAATATTATAGTAGTTACTGAGAACCCACGATCAGAGGGAGATATTGATGCTATTCCAGTTGATGATATTAAACCTGAACCGATTTTATCTGATAAAATTGGAGAGAAAGTAGAGAAACCTGAAGAAAAGAGTGGTAAAACTGTGATTTGTAAATCCTGCAAAAAAGAATTTAAAACTGATAGATTCTCAAGTGATAAATATTGCCAGAATGCAATCTGTATCAGGATGTCTGAGGATACGATCTTTGACATGTGATTGATATGAGCATTACTGAAAATACATTTAAACAAAAATTGAATGAAGTCATACCTGAATATTCTGTACCGAAACATCTGGTTGCTTCTGCTGGTTTGGATTATTTACCACGATATGTAGCAGAATTTATAATATCTAATTACGCAAGAAAGACGGATGATGAAGAGGAAATAATTAAATTAACACGTTCATTCTGTAGTGATAACTACCCCGAAAAAAATTCAAAACATTGGTTAAGCCATGCATTAATAGAAAATGGTACTATTAAATTGCTTGGAGAATTTCATGTCCGGGTTGATATAACGAGTTCTATTTATACAGCTAGGTGTCAATCATTTAATTCTCCCATGGGAATAGACGCATCATTTGTAACAGATTATAAAGGACTTGTTACTGGTGGTATGTGGGGATTGGTTACAATCAGGCATACTCCAGTTGGCGAACATTCTGCATATATCGATGATTTCCAACCATTTCAGCTTGGGAGATTTGATTTTAATCAATGGGCTTCAATACGACAGAATTTCTCGACCAAAGATTGGTTGGATCTGCTTATAATAAGTCTTGGAATAAATCACAAAAATATTGATAATCGAATAAAGATGCTACTAATCTCTCGATTATTACCAATGGCAACCAAAAATCTCAATTTTGCAGAATTTGGTCCAAAAAATACTGGTAAAACCTATAATTACAGACATTTGTCATCTTACTCTCATGTAGCTTCAGGCTCTGCATTATCGCCAGCAAGATTGATTTATAATTTGAGTACCAAATCAGTGGGAATATTATCAACTTCTGATAATGTAGTATTTGATGAGATCAATGCATCTGATTTTGGATCAAAATCAAAAAAAACCGGTACTGAATTAATTGGTATGTTAAAGGATTATATGATGGGTGGGGCAGTAAATAGAGGAGACATTAAATTACAGGAGGATACTGCTCTAACATTTCTTGGTAATATAGCCGTTAAAAATTCTAAACCGAAGAATGAGGATTATGTTCGTGATCTACCTGCATCTTTTGCAGATCCCGCATTTCTTGATAGAATTCATGGAATAATACCTGGATGGGAGATGCCAAAAATAAATATTTCTAATATACATTTTACAAGAGAGGTCGGTTTATCAAGTAATTATTTATCCGAGGCACTTCATAGTACTCGTAATTATAATCATCCCGGTTTAAATTGGAGAGAATTGGATAAGGATCTCGGTAGTCATAGAAATGAGAGTCCTGTGGAAAAAATGTGTAATAGTCTACTAGCAATCCTATTTCCAGGAACTTTACCCACTGATGATGAGAAAAGAACTATATTTAATCTGGCATGTGAATTAAGACAAAATGTATATGATCAGCTGCGATATATAGAACCTGATGAATTTCCAAAATTAAGGATAAAGATTAATTATTAATTTTTTCTAAACGATATTGGTTATACTTCATAATATCATCATCTTCATACTACATATGTACAGAGTGGGTATGTTCTTCTTCTTCTTGTTAATATAACTTCATCAAATTTAAATAAAATAAATCGGGTAGAATATTTGTAATGGTTGATAAATTTGACAAATCAATTTTTACAAATTTTTCAGATTTGGAATGCGAACGAAGAATATTTCTTGATTTATCAGAGATAGCTCGAAAATCGCCCTCTATTGGATGGAGCAAATGGAGGAAGAGAGAGGAGATCAAACCCACAAAAGATTACATAGTAGCTGGTGATTTCTTAATCGAAATGGGTAAGAAAAATGAGAAGAGAATATTTGATTGGATGATCAAGATCGATGCTCAGAAGAATGGGTTTCTGGCTAAAACTTACAAGAGTTTGTATGTAAACCCCTCATCTAATGAGATGAAAAAAATATCATTAACACCTCAATTTTTCAATGATCTTTATGATAGCTTTCCAACAGACTATGTATATATTATAGAGGGAGAGTATCAAATTCCTCAAAGATTTATTGATAATTATTTATTTCTACCAACAAGTAGAATGAGACCTGATATTATAGTGCTTCAACCCATGCTTAATCTTGATGAGAAAATAGAGATTCTTGATAAATATGGGAATATCCAAAGAAAAGACAGAGATGATTATATTGGTTATCTCGGAATTAATATTCTTGATATCAAAGGAATTGCTAAAAATAATGTATCCACCAAATACTTCAATGAGATGCATTACTATATCCAGACAATAAATCAGCTTATTTTTGAGAATAATCTTGATGATAGATTTGTGGTATTAATCAATGGTAATGGCATATATCCATTGGATTTTGAACCAATATTCATCACTCATGAACAGATGATGGAGAATGTTATTCCATTACCATTCAGAGAAACTATGATCTATTATGATAAGACTATTTCATTAATAAGTGATTTTAATTCAAGAAAACCAATAGCACGAGAAAGTGTGGTTAATCGCTTCAAAGCTCATTGTGAGAAATGTCCCTATTCTACTGATTGTATGAGCACTTGTGGTTATGATTCCTCACTTACAAATTCCTGGTCAAGTAATGCATTCATTGATCTCATCCCAGGTGTTTCAAATTCATCTATTCAACAAATAAAAAGTGAAAAGAATATCAAAATTATCTCTGATCTTAATACAAATCTCAATAATATCAGCAATACGGATCTCCCCTCTCCTATAAATATTGAAGTACCTCTATTGAAACATAAAACAAGCTCGATACTTAGTAATTCACTTACTCTTGCTCAACCTGGCAGTATATACAGTACTGCAATTCCTCGGTATAGTAATAATATCATCACCTTCAGTATAGAACAGGATCCAACAACTGAATTTTGTTATATATTTGGAATACATCTCCATTCCAGAGTATCAGAAATCTCAAGATCGCCATATGCTGATTTGTATGCATTATGGTGGAAGGAGTTTAGAAATCTAATTGATAGAATTACTGATGAGAAGAGAAAAATCAATTCTGAGGATATTAAAACTCTTATTGGATTATTTGAGGATAATGGATTTGAAAATCTAAAGCCAAAAGAATTAAGGGCATTTGCTGAGATATTATATGAATACAAGGCACTTCGAGATACTCAGAATATGACACCAAACCAAACTTTTCAGATATTACTTGAGGGAGAGAAATTTGGTAAGGATTTAGCTTTAGTTAATAAATCCAGAGCTACCATTCAAATGAGTTTTGTTATTATTAATTTACAATTCAATGAGGAAGGTGAGAGAGTATTCTTCAGAAATCTGATTAGAGGTGCAGCTAAGATTGCAAGAATTATATCGATTATGGAGACTAGTATAGTTGTCGAAAATAAAACTCTGACAACTGCGGCTTATTATTGGTCAGATGACACCGTTGGAAAAATCAGCAAATTGATGGAGAAATATCTTGAGGAATTGATGGTGGATAATTCATTGTTTCAAGATGCACAGAGATTACATGGTTGGGTTACGAGAACCAGTGATGCTGGAGATCCCAATCAAATGAAGAGAATGTATAATCTATCAAAATTTGTCAATCAATCATTTGGGTTGCCAGTACCAATTAATTATACTTGGCATCAAACTGCTGAATATCTACTTGGTAATAAATTCACCAATAGACAATTCTGGTCAGAATTCTTTGATTCTATGGTATGGATAAGATGGTATGATTATATAGATACAAAGGATACAGATTATGTAAAAGCAAATCAGGCGTATTCCAATCTTCAGAGACAATTGTTTAATAAGATTCTCAACTTAAGAATGATGGTAAGAAAAATTCAGAGCGATAAAAATACCAGACAATTAATATCTAATAATTACGAAACCAGCAGACCGGCTAATCTCACAGCAACAGTATCAAGACTCTTACCTTCAGACTTTC
>CAZRLL010000149.1:0-9482 GCA_964600735.1 uncultured archaeon | reverse complement strand
GAATTAATATTATCACCCAATTATAACCAGCTTCCAGACAATTTTGGTAAATTGACAAATTTGGAAAGACTTGAAATTTCTGGTTATACTCAGACGTCAAATCAATGCTTGACATCGCTTCCAGATAGTTTTGGCGAGTTGGAAAATCTACGGTATTTTCTCTTGATATATCACAAAATTCCTACTCTACCTGAAAATTTTGGTAATTTAAATAATTTGGAGAAATTAATGTTAATCAGTGATGAGATCAAAGAATTACCAGAAGGTTTTGGGGATTTAAAAAACCTTGATTTCTTGAAATTGGAATATAATGAACTTACAGCACTGCCTGAATCATTTTATGATTTGAGGTCCCTTACTAAATTAATATTGACTAACAATAAAATCGAGACAATTTCCGATAAGATAGGGAATTTAAGTGAATTAGTGCTAATATACTTCGCGGCAAATAATTTAAGCCAAGTACCCAGTAGTATTAGGAATTTAAGAGACCTTGAACAATTGAACTTCGGAGATAACAGGATATCTGAGATACCTGTTGAAATTGCCGAGTTATCTAACTTAAAATCGATATCATTTGGTGGTAATATCATTAACCTTATACCCCGCAGTATAGGAAATTTGAAAAAACTTGAACGATTGGACCTCGATAGTAACAGAATATCTAAGATTCCTGTTGAAATATCCGGCTTATCAAATTTAAAAACGCTATCATTAAATTCGAATAAACTTGACTGTTTACCCAGTAGTATTGGTGATATGCAAAACCTTGAAGAATTGCACCTTGCTAATAATAGACTATCTGAGATCCCAATTAAAATAGCCAAATTATCGAAATTAAAAACACTCGCTCTGCATCGGAATAAACTTGGGTGTATACCAAATAGTATTGGAAATTTGAAAAACCTAGAAATATTGCACCTTGCAGATAATAGACTAACTGAGATCCCTGCTGAAATAGCTCAATTATCAAAATTAAAAACTCTAGTATTGACCAGGAATCCCAAAATATTCTTACCATCCTTACCTACATCGATCAACGTTCAAGTATAGAAAATATCATCGTTCAAGTATGAATAATGGAGAGTTAAAAACCACAAAATGTGAAAAATGTGAAGCAATTCATTATCCACCAAGTCCCAAACTATGTCCTTCATGTTTTGGATTTTCTATGACGTGGATAAATTTGCCTTTAGAAGGAACTGTATCAACGTGGACAAATGTTTTAGCCCCTCCTGCAGGATTTTCTGGTTCTTATTACTTAGTATCCGTGATTCTTGATAAATTGGAAAAACCAATAGTAGGTAGATTCCAAGGCAACCAGCCCAATATTGGCGATCGAGTAAAAATCAGCTTTGAAAAGGTGGGTGAGCAGTCTGTTTACATCTTTAAAAAAGCCGAATAGCACTACAGATTATTATATAAAATACTTTTAATCCAAGGAATTATCTGAATAATTGATATTTGACCAGCATCTGAAGGAAATGTGTATGAATTGCTTACACGAGATGTCTTATGATAGGACCTCTTGTGATTAGCTTGGAAAATCGCAGAAATTGAGAATGAGACACTTATTACAAAAATAATTATTTTCTTAGGGAGAGAACAAGAGATCACACTTGGAATTGTGAGGGATCTTATTGTAATTTATATGAGAAATTAATGACTTTATGGCTTCGTTGGTAATTATACCAAATTGGTCAGATAGTTGGACAACTATTTATTGGGTTTTGTATAAAGTTGTATGACTTTTTGATTACTTTCACCATCATTAATCTTGATTCTTCATAATGCTTGACACTTAAATTGAGTGGTTGATTAAGGTTGCAATTTATTGATCAATCCTAAGCCAACCAATATTTCATCCATTCTACAAGATCATCATATACATCAAATTTGGACACAAATTTCCCGACTCCTGTTGTCGCCTCATCTGCAGACTTACTGAAATCCCACACATGATTATAAAAATTAAATAGTGAACGATACCATACAGCACTTAGCTGGGCACCTTCTTTTACCCATTTACTCACGCTCCGCTCCGAATTCAATTAACTCATCTTCTATATGGGCCAATTCATCTGCAGAGCTAGAAGGCATATAATTGTAAAGTACACCATTCGGTTTTTGTATATATTGTATAAATGAATAAGATTTATCCCCACTATTCCAATTCAGGTATGGTCTACCTAAACTATCAATTTTCCAACCATCAGTGGCCAAATTATTAAGATAATTAATAGGGAGTTGGTTATTGTATGCAAAATAGTCAGTCATGGTTTTATATTGAATACCTTGGATGGGATATATAGGAGAAGGAACATCCCCGATGCAATACCACCCTGAGACGGAAAATAATTTGAAAGTCTCATATTGGACCATGCCTCCTTTATCGTCACTTCATAACCAACGCCTTTAATTGTTGAAATACCATACACCTGCTTTATGGTCAAATCATCAGGAATATCGGCAACGGATCGCATATAGAGGTATTTATTTTATGAGGAAATTGAAAACAAAGAAAAAACAGGGAATACTAAGATTACCAATGGATCAACGGATCCCTGACCTTAGTAATGTTATATCCAATATCGCTTGTCCATTGTGCAAGTCTTTGATCGTGCTCGATGTTGAAAGTATAATACAACATATTAATAAGCAATTAGATATTATCCACCCTTTTGAACCTGATGATCAGTACCGTATCGCTAATTTTCAGGTTTTCAAATCTAAATGTGACAAAGTTGGTAGGATTATACTCAAATTTAAATTGCCCAAACCAGCAAAGGTAAAGGGTAAAACAAGTAAACTGTCTTTCGCGAGAGCGGGTAAGATTATTTTGAAGGCTTTGTGATTATGTCTGATCTTGAGATATTAGGGAGATTGCGAAAAGAAGCTAAAATATTTAGCGATGATTCTTTGAATGAAATTTTAGAACGTGAGGGGACTGTATTTGATGGGGATAGATTAATCGAGCTGGATTTGTCGCCAGTTGGTATTAACATGCATTCAATGGAATTTGTACCCGATAGTATTGCTGAATTACAAAACCTCACAAAATTAAAATTAACAGGCTCAATGGAATTTCTTCCAGATAGTTTTTGTGATTTGACAAATTTGAAAGAATTAATATTATCACCCAATTATAACCAGCTTCCAGACAATTTTGGTAAATTGACAAATTTGGAAAGACTTGAAATTTCTGGTTATACTCAGACGTCAAATCAATGCTTGACATCGCTTCCAGATAGTTTTGGCGAGTTGGAAAATCTACGGTATTTTCTCTTGATATATCACAAAATTCCTACTCTACCTGAAAATTTTGGTAATTTAAATAATTTGGAGAAATTAATGTTAATCAGTGATGAGATCAAAGAATTACCAGAAGGTTTTGGGGATTTAAAAAACCTTGATTTCTTGAAATTGGAATATAATGAACTTACAGCACTGCCTGAATCATTTTATGATTTGAGGTCCCTTACTAAATTAATATTGACTAACAATAAAATCGAGACAATTTCCGATAAGATAGGGAATTTAAGTGAATTAGTGCTAATATACTTCGCGGCAAATAATTTAAGCCAAGTACCCAGTAGTATTAGGAATTTAAGAGACCTTGAACAATTGAACTTCGGAGATAACAGGATATCTGAGATACCTGTTGAAATTGCCGAGTTATCTAACTTAAAATCGATATCATTTGGTGGTAATATCATTAACCTTATACCCCGCAGTATAGGAAATTTGAAAAAACTTGAACGATTGGACCTCGATAGTAACAGAATATCTAAGATTCCTGTTGAAATATCCGGCTTATCAAATTTAAAAACGCTATCATTAAATTCGAATAAACTTGACTGTTTACCCAGTAGTATTGGTGATATGCAAAACCTTGAAGAATTGCACCTTGCTAATAATAGACTATCTGAGATCCCAATTAAAATAGCCAAATTATCGAAATTAAAAACACTCGCTCTGCATCGGAATAAACTTGGGTGTATACCAAATAGTATTGGAAATTTGAAAAACCTAGAAATATTGCACCTTGCAGATAATAGACTAACTGAGATCCCTGCTGAAATAGCTCAATTATCAAAATTAAAAACTCTAGTATTGACCAGGAATCCCAAAATATTCTTACCATCCTTACCTACATCGATCAACGTTCAAGTATAGAAAATATCATCGTTCAAGTATGAATAATGGAGAGTTAAAAACCACAAAATGTGAAAAATGTGAAGCAATTCATTATCCACCAAGTCCCAAACTATGTCCTTCATGTTTTGGATTTTCTATGACGTGGATAAATTTGCCTTTAGAAGGAACTGTATCAACGTGGACAAATGTTTTAGCCCCTCCTGCAGGATTTTCTGGTTCTTATTACTTAGTATCCGTGATTCTTGATAAATTGGAAAAACCGATTTTGGGAAGATTTCTTGGTGATGAACCTAAAATTGGTGATCGTGCAGAAATCAGCTTTGAAAAAGTAGAGGATCAATCTGTTTACATCTTTAAAAAATCACAAAAATTATGATCAAAATTAAATTTTACATTATAATTAGTGATTTAATAATCTTCGGTTTTTATTTTTATTTGGGAAATAAATTCACGATCTGCCAGCCATTGAATTGGTATAATTTGGAATTTCCCATTGGGGATGCGGCGTTGCATGCCAACAGGTAATACTCTAGATTTTAACTCCATTTTTGCCACCTCAATTGGACGGAAATCATCTGCATCCACGTCGATTAATACCGGCGCACCTTGCGAAACCTGCAGAGCACGAGCTCCAACCACTCTAGCACGTTCATATCTTGTGAGGACAGCTTCACCGATCACAACTTCATTCTTCCCTTCCCCTTTTATTTCTCTAATAGAATCGTCAATCAAACAATAGAAACCCCACAGATCAAAAAGATCTTGCCGATAAACGACTCTTATTGTTATTATTTTTAAGATAACAGAAAGAGCCAAAGTGATTTACGCTTTAAATATTAATTAAAAATTACTAACCAATTTTATCTGATTTCTTATTTTTGACCAAATTTTGACAAGCCATATGACTCGGAACGTTTTTGTTAAACTTAAAATTGGTTCTGAGTATTTCTGTTCTTCATTTTTATTGGGAATGGAAGAGTTATTTCAGATTATCATCTGCTGTTTGACTCAAATCTCTGTTGTAAGAATCAATAGGTATCAGGATAAATGTTGCAACAATTCCAATTAGCAAATAAATAAGTAATGTGTTAATAGTTATCATTTATTACCCACTGATTTACATCGATTTACACAAATAAAATAATATTGGAATTCGACCTCAATATTGAACATTAATTTCATTTCATTAAAAGAATAACGTGAATATCAAACTATGATTATAAAGAAGTGATCAATTTGTGATTTCAGTCAATTCAATTTGATTCTTTACCAATTCAAAGTAATATCCACCTGATTTTATTAATTCATCGTGAGTACCTTGTTCTACTATCTTTCCCTGATCAATGACTACAATCCGATCCGCATCCCTAATGGTCGACAATCGATGAGCAATGATGAAAGCAGTACGATTTGCTAATAATAGATTAATTGCTTTTTGAATTTGAAGTTCACTAAAAACATCAATACTTGAAGTTGCTTCGTCTAGTATCAATATCCTGGGATCAGCTAAAAGTACAGCTGCAAATACAAGTAATTGTCTTTGACCAACAGAAAAACGTCCTCCTCTCTCTTGTAATGGAGTGTCTAACCCCAATTCCATTTTTCCTATATAATCCGCTAATCCAACTTGCGCGATGACTTCATACATCTCTGATTCGGTTGCTTGAGGGTTGCCTAGTTTCAAATTCTCCCGGATTGAGGTTGAGAATAAAAAGAAATCCTGAGGAACAGATGCAATTTGATTCATATAAGATGTATGGGATACATCATGAATTTCTGAATCATCAATCCTTAATTCACCATTTTGAAATTCATACATTCGTGACAGAATATTAACAATTGTACTTTTTCCAGCACCTGTTTTGCCTACTAGGGCGATTTTATGTCCTCTTGGCACGGATAAATTAAAATTTTTAAAAACAAGTTCATTATCTACGTATTCAAAATCGATATTATTGAACGCAACATCACCCTTAATGGGTGATAATTCGGGTAATTCTCTATTCCATGGAACTTTGGTTTCAGTATCAAGCAAGGAATATACTCGTTCAGCACCAGTTAATGCATCTTGTAATTGTTGGTAGAATTGTCCCAATAAGACGACTGGTCTGAACAAGATTGCATTATAATTTAGAAAAGCTACTAAGGCACCAATTGTAATCGCACCCTCGATCAGCCGCATCCCCCCAATAAGGACTATTAAAGCAATGCCTAAAGTGCTCATTGACATTAATATTGGGAAAAAAAATGCGTTCATATCATCAGCAATTATTGATACACGTTTATTCTCTTCATTTAATTCCTCAAAATAATTAATGTTGAGTAATTCTCGATTATGTCCTTTTGTAACTTTGATGCCAGCAATTGATTCTCCAATATTTGCCATCATTATAGAATTTGTTCGTCGAGTTTCCTTTCTCTTAGGCCGTACATATTTTCGGGACAATGTACCAATAAAAATTACAATTGGAATGAGAACTAAAGGTATCAAGGATAATATTGGATCGATTGTAAATATTATTAATAGAACTACAAATACAGTAATAATATTAGCAAAATTGTTTATTACTTGTCCCCCAAGCATTTCTCTGATTGCTCGGACATCGCTTGTCAATCTACTCATGATACGGCCTACTTCATTTTTATCATGATAGCTCAAATCCAGTTCCTGTAAGTGTTCAAATAAATCTAGACGGATTGCCATTTCAGCTTTTAAACCAACTTCTTCTGTCATTATCCGCTGTTTTCTTTGTAAAAAGAAAATCATTAATTGTAATATGAGATAAAAAATGGCAATTACAGCAACTTCCAACCATATTTGACCTAGTGAGGGAAATATTCGCGAAGTAACATCAAAAATATTGAAAAAAATATTGTCTATCCACGAAATTCCGATTAATTCATCTAGATTATCGCTGGTAAATCTATTGATAGTTATCATCAAAAGTAATGGTCCAATAGCTGTGACTAAGGCGTAAAATATCATTATGGATAATATTACACCCATTTCTTTTTTGTACGGCTTAACATATGTAAACATAAACTTGTAAAGAAACATGTCACTGTAACCAAATGTTCCTCTAGCCTCTTCTTTAAAGGCATCAGAATGCACGGTTCGTTTTCCTCTGCTCATCTGTTAGCCTCTGATGTAGTTGAAGTAGTCTTTGACTGGTCAACTTGCGTTGTAATTGTATCTACTTCTTCTGATTTGTCCCAATCCATAAATTGGATTTGGGTTTTTATTGCATCTAAAAACTGTTTGTAAATGCCGTCTTGTTTTTTAAGTTCGGTATGAGTTCCATCCTGAACTATATGACCCTTGTTTAGAATAATAATACGATCTACGTATCTCAAACTGGAGGGTCGCTGTGAAATTATAATGGTAGTCCTATCAGTTGCTGCATTTTCAAGTGATGCCTGAATTTTAGATTCTGTCTCAGGATCAACAGCAGAAACGCTATCATCAAAAATGAGTATTCGTGGATTCTGTAAAAGTGTACGGGCGATGGTAATTCTTTGCCTTTGTCCACCAGATAGTGTTACACCTCTTTCACCAACGATGGTATCATAAGCATCGTCCAAGTTTTCGATAAAATCATGTATCTGAGCAATTTTAGCGGCATTAACTATATCTTCACGGCTTGCTTTTGGATTACCAAAAGCGATATTGTCCAGTATTGATAGAGTAAATAGGAATGCCTCCTGATGGACTATACCGATATGAGAACGTAATGATTGTTTGTTATAATCAATTATATCAATACCGTCTATAGTTATTCTACCTTTTGTGGGGTCAAAGAATCTAGGGATTAAATTAATTAAGCTAGATTTACCTGCCCCGGTTGGTCCAAGTAGGGCAACTTTTTGACCAGGAGGAATGGTTAAGTCAATATTATGTAATGTATGTGGGGTTTGTGGGTAATCAAATGATACATCTTCAAATCTAATCTCACCATTGATGTCTTCTACTATAAGAGCATCACTTTTGTCTTTTATTAATTCAGGAGCATTAAAAATTTCATTTAGACGTATTGCAGCTGAATTTGCATCTTGAAGAATAATACCAAACCAGCCAATGAATCTACCTGGAATTGCAATTTGTAATACAAGTAGCATGAAAGCTACAAAGTTCCCTGGAGATATAATATCCCTAGATACGAATAATCCACCAATAAACACAAGAGAAATTAAAGCAAATGATATTATAAATATCATTCCTGGCATAAGTGTGGCACGGACGTTAACCGTTTTAAGGGCTGTTTCATAGAATTCTTGATTTTTTACATTAAAAATAGCAATTTGTTCTTGCTCACGGCCAAATGATTTTACAGTTTGAATTCCTGAAAGATTTTCTGCAAGAACTTCATTCAGTTCTCCATACTTAAATCTTGCATCATAGAATAGTTGTAAGTTATTCTTTGAACTTTTTTTAATAATTAACATAATTATTATCGGGATAATTAGAAAAATTGCAGACAGCTGTATAGATATCTGTATCATCACGAAAAATGATGCTATGAATAAAAATGTAACAAGTAAGAATATCCTATAACCCCAAGTTAGGATATCCCTCAAGGAATATACTTCTTCAACGGTTCTACTCATTATCTGACCAACAGATTCCTTAGAATAAAACTCCAATTCCTGATATTGCAATGACTCATACAAATCTTGGCGTATATCGAACATGATATGCTGGGCAAATCTCACACTGGAGAATCTTTGGCTCATATTGGATAGCAAATCAATAATTCCTAAAAATAATATAATAATAAATCCATTCGTAATAACCGCACGAGAGTCACTTTCTAATGCGTCATCAATAATATTGCTAATCGTTAATGGTATGAGTGTTTGTGAAATTGCGCTAACCAAAGTAGCTGTATTTAACGTAAAAAAATACTTTTTATGCCGTTTAACATACGGTTTTAACAGTGATAATATCTCTTTCATAGATAGAACCTTAGTGCATCAATTCTTTCTGGTGGATTGGATTTTATACTCAAGATTTACCCGTATGTATGAATTAAATGATAATGATTATTAAACCGAACTATAGTAAAACTCTTTCATTTCGAACAATTCTTAAAAAAAAAAGAATAATTATCTATTATCTAAAAGTGCATCGATTAGTTAAATCACACATAAAATTGAATAGTTTTCATTTGTGTATATAAAAAAATAGACCATATATTACACTTAGTGCTTCTATATTCTATGACTTCGTCTATCCCATAATCAATATCCTCAACTATAACGCTCTTCCTTTCTGGCTCTGTCAGAAATTGTGTAATCATTAAATGAGTTTATTGGAATATCTCATC
>CAZRLL010000148.1:0-9491 GCA_964600735.1 uncultured archaeon | reverse complement strand
ACATACAAGTGTATGTCCTTACTCCAATAATATCCATAGATGTTTGAGTATTTAAGCTACTGAATATTAAAAATGTACACATTTTTCACTAATGACCCGGATACAAAGTATAAAAAGATAAAAAAGAATTGATAATTATTGACCAATGACCAGTATACACAATATATGCATAAATTAGCAGTTCGACATCCCTCTATTGAAGATTTTAAAGAATACATTAAGGAACAATTTAAGCAGAGAGAGGAGATTTTTGTAGATAGAAATCATTTATCAAATAATGATCCAAACGAGGCTGCAATTCTATTTTTATTGATCAAACCAAAAAATGAATTTATGAAGATATTAGGAAATTCATTCAATATTTTTGACTATATTTTCTTACTTTTGGAAAAAAGGTCAGTAAAAGTTAAACAAAATCCAGGTGATATGGCTTTTCCGGGTGGTAGGGCTGATGGAAAAGATAATAATTTAATTGAAACCGCATATCGAGAGGCTGCAGAGGAGGTTGGTATTGAAACTGAAAATTTGGATTTTATTGCATGTATGGATGAATATGTTAGTTCAAGTCAAATCATTGTTCGAAACGTTATTAGTTGGTTAGAGGTTGACCTTCCTTTAGAAAATATCAGAGATAATATTGAGAAAAGATATGCACCAAAAACAGATGAAACAGAAAGTACAGTGGTTATTCCCTTGTCCCACTGTCTTGATCCTAAGAACTATGACAGTACAGAATTTGTGTTTAATTCTGATAGATACGGATATATTAGATATATTAATATTGATAAATTTCTTAAAGAAACGCATATATGGGGATTAACTGCGTCAATGATCCGAAGGTTTCTCGATTTTGTATTTCCTGATAATTTATTACCGGAAGAGCAGATTTTTTCTACATTTTAATTTTATCTGAAATTACAATTCTTTCAAGAGTAATGTATCGATTCGTTCGATATCTGGATTTTCTGAAGATGAAAGTATATAATGTAAACTTTGATTTGAACAGGCAGAAACATTTCCCTCCTGATCCATGGCAAGCACTTGGATAATCCCTCTTTCTTTTAATTCTAAAACCTCTTTGATAGATTGATTCACAGCATCGTCTACGTCCCCATTAGATAAATTATTAACCGTTTCCTTAGCTGTTCCCAATCGTATCGCTAATTCGCCATTTCCAACTATTGTAGCTGCTCCAAATCGACTATCGCAATAATTCCCAGCACCAATAATAGGACTATCACCTGCTCTTCCCGGGAATTTTAAAGCAAGACCACTGGTTGATACTCCACTACAAATTTCTCCGGTTTTATCCATGGCAATAACATTGACTGTCCCATGATATTCTTTCGATAATTCATTGTACCAACCCTTGTAATCGAAGGTAGAAAGTCTGTCTTTCAAATTTCGATCATATCTCCAAGCGAGATCCTTTATTTCTTGAGGTACTTCTAAGCCGTCCAATAAATCCTTTCCCTCCATTATATTATTGTAATATTGAATTAATGAACCATCTGATGGCCCATCAACTTTCTTAAATCCAATTGAATGTGCAAATAATTCTGCTCCATCACCCACAAGTAGAACATGAGGAGTTAATTCCATTACTTTACGAGCGATCGAGATAGCGTGGACATAATTTGATATTCCAGCAACTGCTCCAGCCTTCCTTGTTGATCCGACCATTATTGATGCATCTAATTCAATTTTTCCGAGTAAATTGGGAAACCCATTAAAACCAACACTCCAGTCATTTGGATTTAGCTCTACTAGTTTGATAACTTCCTCTACCGCATCGATTGCTGATCCCCCTGCATTTAAAATATCCCGACCTTTTTCGATGTAAGTATAAGTATTTCTAGTGCCGCATATTACCCATTTATTCACAAATTAGCCACTTATTATGGAGAATTAAGTTAATTGTTATTAAATTGAATTTTTACAAGGTATTGGAATATTAGAATTTAATACATCTCCCTGTTTATACTAATATTTAATCCTAACTCATAAGGCATTTATAGAGGGGGTTTTTTTTCACAATTATCGTAAGTAATTTCAAAAATTTAATGCATCTAGTTTTTGAGCTAATTACTCTAATTAAAAATTCAAAAAGGTCTGTTAATCAATGGAACCAACACGTGGGACGGAGAATAGGGATATAAAGACAAATTACTACCTAAGTAATACTGGATATTTCGATGAACAATTTATTAATAAGATAATTCACAAAACTCACAGACCAAGTATTTATAATAGTACATCAAAAATTATGAAGAGAATATCTGATGTGACGAATTTTCCATCTGTTGCTTATTCTTTATCCGAAATGGGACCTCAGGAGATTTTTCGAGATTTTAAATATTTACCCTACCAAAATACATTGAATGAGGATCTTAATTCCTATATTCATAACCTAGGAATAAGTTTCATGGTAGGATTAGGACGTGGGATAGATGAATATAATACGGGTGTTTATGAGATGCCAAGTAATTTACCAAATTATCGGGTTATGGTAATTTGTTTCAGGTATAAAGATGATGGTCCTCACGAAGATCCCAGAATGAAACATGGATATCTTCAGATTGCGATATTTTTTCCTCGTGATGTATTGGAATTATTGCCATCATTTTCATCAATTGAAGATCAGGTGTTAGATCTTGTGAAGTTACATTTGTCTGATCAGGATATTTCTGACTACAAAATAAGTGGGATAAAACACAATGTATTGAATTTTGTTTCCAAAATAATTGCTGATAAATTTAATCTACTTGAAGTAATTTAAAATTATGGAAGAAAACGCATATAGCCCATAGATGATGAATTTTGGTTTATTGGAGATTAGATCTGAATATTTTAGTCAGTAGGTAAAGATTCCATTCCAAATTTTGAAACACTACTGCTGATTAAATTTTTTAACAGAGATTTTCTATCCTCTGAAATTGGATTTTCAATTGGTTTTTGCAATATATTATTAATAATCTTGTGAGCCCTGGCACCAGCAGTTGTCTTAGATACCATCCATTCATCTCTAGTTGATCTATCGACCGCGATGCTAGGGAAATAAAATTCTTTTTTGTATAATTTGCGTGTTGTTGGGTGTGATAGCAGTTGTTTGCTTTCTTCATAACCGAAGAGTAGTTCTTTTGTGATAATTTCCTCATGGTTAATTATCCCATCAACCAGTCTATGGGTCATTCCGCAAATATCGTTATCCACCACTAATTTTTCTAGAGAAAATCCTGACTCGAAATCTACCATACCTGCTCCACTAATCATATTTATGCCACTTAGGGCAGCAATTGTCGTACCAACGGCAGTTTCAAGTCCAGCCTGCATATCCAAAACTTTAGCGTCCGATAGGCCCATATAAGCATGAGTGGGGAATCCAAAGGATTTGGCAACTTGTGCATAAGCAGAATCTATCATCATTGTTTCGATGGCTCCAAGGCACGTAGTTCCTTTCCTTAAATCAAAAACCGAGGGGGATCCACCCCAAATTACTGGAGTTCCTTTAGAAGCGAGTTGAGAAATAACTATTCCGGATAGGGTTTCTGCGGTATGTTGAACGACAGCTCCAAAAATACTAGCCGGTGAATTTGCAGCCATCATGGGCATCGAAATCATTTCTGAAGGGATTCCAGCATGTGCAGCATCAATCACGCTCTGACAGGTAAGATCAGACCACCTAAGAGGAGGAGAGGGACAATTATCAAATATTGCTAATGGTTTTTCTTTTAACTTATTTTCATCTCCTCTGATTGCGATAAGCATATCTTTCATCAAACTAAAAGATTCCTTGCGAAAAGTACCAGTTACTACTGGTTTATCACAATATATCAATGATAGATATAGTCGATAAGCATCTGAGACCTCTGTGGGTACATCGGAGCAGATCATGGAGGTACTTTGGGCATGAATATGCTCCATTTCTTGAATAATCCTTGCCAGTGAGATATAATCATGAGTTACCGGTTGACGAAATTCAGATGATTTGTAATCCAGTATATTCAAAGCAGCTGAACCCGGATCAAAACAGATATTGTTCCCTTTCATTTCGACAGCAAGATTTCCATCTCTATCATACAAATTTACATATTTTGGTGTACTAGATATTGATTTTTCAACTAGATCTGGTGGAATACAAATCCTATCATCTTTATTGGGTATGATCCCCTCGTTGTCAAACAAAACCAGTGCATCTGCATTTTCAACAAATACACCAAGCGATTCCAAAATATCTTTTGCTTGTGCAATTGCTTCAGATACCAATTCATCTTCTAATATTTTTAAAATTGGACGCATACGCCTATTTCGCAATTTTCTAGTTTTATCAATTAAAGTATCCTTTATCATCTGTAATTTTGAATTAATTATCACACGACTAGTGAATATTACTAAATGAAAAATGCCTATGTGGTTATATTATTCAAATCTATTGGATCTGTATCTTATATTCCTCTTTTCGATAACTGCATACTTTTTTACAATATCGGCAACGTTTTTCCCATTCGGAATCTTTCACGTGTAATCCAATATTCACCCCAAATGAGACTGATTTAACTGGAAGCATGAGGAATGATTTTGTTAATTTCACACCAATATCCTTGGAATTGAGTTTTTCGAAAAATAGAGATTGACCCGATAATGGCCAACTGCAATATCCAGGACTAAATCTTTGTGTTGTCTCTAAATCATTGTGTATTGCATATTCATCGATTAATTCATTTACTTTATCTGCCACCGCATCTGCAGCAACTGATCCAATGGCATCATATATTGTTCCATCTGCCAAGTTGCCCATGTCAAAAAGGTTTTTGACCATTTTTGGTAATTCATCACCTATTGTACAGATGGAAAGTGCTACTTGCGATGCTTCCTCAAAATACCTTATGTCTGGAAGCGATTCAGTATCAAATATTTCATATACAGCCCTTGGTTTGAAATATTTTTGTGCTTTCGTTTTGGAGGATTCTAAACGTTTTAGCATGGTGGAGGATAAACCAGTAGATCTCCTTCCTCCAGACAGAATATTTACAATTTCAGAATTATCCAACGGGATTTTTTCGTTAATATCGACAAGCATTACTTTAACCTCGAAGCTATTTCTTTAATAAAATCCGAATTTGTACCACAACAACCACCCACAATATCTGCACCCATATCGATCATAACCATAATATCATCTGCAAATTCTTTGGGTGTCTGGGGATATGTAACCACTCCATCAATTACTTCTGGTTGTCCAGCATTGGGTTGACAAATTGTAGGTAAATTAGTAAACTTCTTAACTTCTCCGAAAAGGTCGACCATATCTGTTGATGAAAGTGTACAGTTAATTCCCACAATATCGGCTCCAGAATCTGTTAATTTATTCATAGATTTTTCAGGAGTATCTCCCATAATAGTAAAAAATCCCCGTTTCCTTTTTTCAAATGTCATGGATGTGACTAATGGGATTTCAGAATTAATATTTCTAACAGCCTTAATCGCTTGTAAGGCTTCTCTAAGATCATACATTGTTTCAATTAAAATCAAATCGACTCCAGAATTAATTAATATTTGAGCTTGATTTGAATAAGAGTAATAGTAATCTTCTTCAGTACATTTACCTACCGGGGGAAGGAATTTTCCAGAAGGACCAATATCACCAGCTACATAATCATTTTTATTACTGACACCTTTAGCAATTTTGACGGCCGTAGAGTTCAACTCGTCTAGTCTATCCTGTAAACCCTTTGTAATCAATTTGAGTGTGGAACCACCAAATGTATTAGTGAGCGCAACTTTAGCTCCTGCATCAAAGTAAGCTTTATGAATTGATTCTATTACCTCTCTCTTTTCAATGTTCCATAATTCTGGTATTTCGTCCAGTCCCATACCTGAATCGATTAACATGGATCCCATACCACCATCAAATAATACAGGATTATCCGATTTTACATATTCTAGAAAATTATATTTCAAATGGATTCTCCTTAATATTATGCACTTAATAATCCTTTTGCCATTTTGACTGCTGAAACAGCGTTTTCAGCATAACCATCCGCTTTAATCTCATCTGCCCATTTCTGATTTATTGGAGCTCCTCCGACCAATACCTTATACTTATCTCTAATACCTTTATTTTCCAGCTCTTTTATCAGATTCCTTTGAATCAACATTGTAGTGGTTAATAACGCAGACATACATATAAGATCGGCATTCATTTTTTCAGCTTCTGATAGAAAACTATCGATAGAGACGTCTGCACCTAGATCATTTACCTCAAATCCAGATGCGGTAAGCATGGAGGCCACCAGTGTTTTTCCAATGTCATGGATGTCTCCCTGTACTGTTCCAATGACCACACGACCTTCTGATTTCATGTCAATGTCAGATTGTTGCTGTATCAATGGATTTAGCATATCCATTGCAGCTTTCATTATCTCAGCACCCATCATCAGCTCTGGTAGAAAGAATTCCCCTTCTTCCCAGAGTCGACCAACCTCCCGAATCCCTATAGCTAATCCCTCATCAATTATTTTATTAATAGTTATTTTTTGATCTAAACTATCTTTAACAAGCTTGAGAGTAAGTTTTTTTTCCCCGTTGACAATTGCTTCTGAAATTTGCTTTAGTAATGTCATAATCTAAAAACCGTTTTTGCTAATGAGTTTCGATATTTCTAATATTTTCAAGGTTTTTGTCCGTGGAGCATAAGGTTTGGTGAGGTCATCCAAATAATTAATCTTGAATGCAAATATAAAAGAAAATTAAATAAGTGTACTTTTCCTGTTCATGATTTATTCTGTTTTTCTATTTTTAATGCATAATAAGGAGCTAACATCCCAAATAAAATGATTGGAATAACGGGCCAATATGCCCAATTAATTGCACTATCATCAATAAAATCGATGAATACCAAGAAAACACAAACAGCGACAAGAAATGGGAGTGATTGTTTTTGTCTCAAGATTTTTGTATCTATATCCTCTTCTTCCTCGTCTACTTTTGCTACTTTTTTTACTTCTTCTCCCTGTGAAAGGCTAGCTCCACAGTTCAAACAAAATGTAGAAGTTGGATCATTTTCTTCTCCGCATGCAGTACAAGTAATGCTTGATTTAGCCATAGATTCCAAATTTAATTATTCAAATTAAACATATCTTATAATGATTTGATTTTTGATAGCAAACCAGCTCAAGTATTGTTGATAATTGAGAAAAGATTTTATAAAAATTTTCTATACCAATTTTATAGCGATAAAGATCCTCCTGAATAATTTTTATGAAAGTTAAGAAAAAGATACAATTATGTAAGTAATGGGGACAAATTGACAAAATGCTTTAATTTAAGATATTTTGTAAAACCATAGAAAGATGAAATGAAAATCCGAACCGTATTCCTGATAAATTTATTTTTAATTTTATTATTTATTGGAAATATTATTTCAAGCCAATAACCTCCCGTTTATGATCAGATCCACGTAGATTATAGCAAGGATTTTGTTAACAACGTAAAATTGGATGAAATAACTGTAATTAATAGTACTACATTAAATGAAAAAGGATATTATTGGGACGAAGTTTGGAGTTTAGCAGTTGATAGTAATAATAATATTATCGTTGGAGGTCGAATTTGGGATGGATATAAATTTTCACAGAATATAGGGTACGTTTCAAAAATTAAATCAACAAGTGAGATAGATTGGATGTTTTTTTTTAACATAAAAGAAACTACTGTGAAAAGCGTAATAGTGGATAGCAATGATAATATTATTGTTGCTGGGTACACAACCAGTGTCGATTTTCCAACTACACCAGGGGCATTCAATGAAACATTAAGTGGAGATCGAGATATATTTTTGACAAAATTAGATTCGTCTGGATCCATTCTTTGGTCGACATATTTTGGTGGCACTGCTTCTGAATGGGGTGGATTACAAAAAATCTTGATAGATCATCAAGATAATATTATTATTTGTGGTGGAACACCATCAGCAGATTTTCCTACACTTAATGCAGAATATTCACTACTCGCTGGAGATGAAGATATTATTCTAGCAAAATTCAGCCCTTTAGGGTCATTGCTTTGGATTACTTATTTGGGAGGATCATTCACAGATATAGGAGTATCGGTAGCCATCAACAAGTTAAATGGAATTTACATAGCTGGTATAACCCAATCGCCCGATTTTCCAGTAAAGTCCCATATCTCTAGTTATGATGACAATCAGGACTTATTTTTAGCACATTTTAATTCATCAGGAAAATTAATATGGAGCAGATTTGTGAGTGGAATGGATTGGGAAGACGGAGGGGAAATCGACATTGATGATTGAATTAAAGAAAAATATGAATGATCATTTAGATAACATCAAATCATCTGAAGCAACGATTACGAGTTCTTTGGTTGAAAGGAAAAAGTGGTTTGCTCCTTGGCAACAATTATTAACCTTAATTCAGATAACAGAAGATGGTGTACCTGTTAGTTTGGATAAAATTGTTGAGGTTGTAAACTGCCCTGAAAAACAAGCGGAGGATCTGGTAAAATTGCTATTATCAGAAAATGAACTGATTGGAACATATAATAGTGAAGCAAAGGTTTATACAAAAGGAATAAATGTTAATGTTTACATTGAGAAGATACTCTCCAAAATAAAGGAATTAGATTTTGAAACCTGACATATTCTTATTTTAATCACGTTATAATAGATTTAATTTAAAATTAAAATGTAAACAAAAAAAATAATTAATTAATTTCTACCATTCTTATAATCTTTCAGTCCATGATCGATTTATTTATTTGTCATAAAATAATTATATAGTAAATGTAATGTCACTTCTCACTGACGTTCAGGTTTTTTGTGAATACTGTAACGAAGTTTATTATTATCAATTCTTCCTTATGAAACCTGATGGTGAATTTGACATCCCTGGAGTATCAGGACTGGTAAAAAAAACTATCTCCCATGGCGATCATGTCTTAGTATGTGACATTGATTACAATGGTGCGGTCCGAGGTAGCCAAACACTGGAGTTACATTATACTCCTATGGAGACTTTGACAACTGATATTGCACATAGTTTATTATACTTGAATAATGAGACTGCAAGACCTTTACATATAGACGTATATACTTCAGATATAAAATTAGTTAAATTTTTTAAAAGTTTAATTAGTAAAATCTTTGAACAAGCAGTTTGGAAAAGTACTAGCAGTAAGAGGATTGTTACATCTACAATTGGCAATAATACGAGTTTATACGCGGATGGAGTACAAATATCTGTGGGTCCATCGATACTAGATGATATTTCATTGAAAAATCCCTTGAAGGGACTTGTGTTGGATATAATTGAAGTGGAAAGAACAAGAATCGAAATTGAGGCAACTCTAGATTTATACGATTGGTGTGCTGTGATCGTGCCGAGAGTTAAACAAGAGGGATATACGAATGCTTTTACAACATTTTTTGAAGCGAAAAATATCCCTTATTTTATTAATACACTAAGTAATCG
>CAZRLL010000147.1:5624-9560 GCA_964600735.1 uncultured archaeon | reverse complement strand
GGCCTAGGAGGTTACTTTTTACCCCAACCTGAGTTAGAAGGTGTCAAAGTTCTTGATCTGATCGTTTTTGTTTTCATTGGTTATTTGAGTGCTGGAGGAGCAATGACGGTTAACCATTATATCGATCGAGATATTGATATTTTGATGAAACGTACTATGGGACGGGTTACTGTAGGACCAAATGCGATTGATCCACCAGAGAAAGTATTAGCTTTTGGAAGTATCATGGTGATATTGGGTGTTTTGATTGGATGGATTTATTTTAACTGGCTTACAGCAATATTTTTAGCCTGGGGAGCACTATTCTATTTGTTTGGTTATTCATTGATTTTGAAAAGGAAATCGATATTGAATACTGTAATTGGTGGACTTGCTTCCCCTGCACCAGTTTGGGTAGGTTATGCAGCTAGAACTGGAGAAATAACTTTAGAAGGCTGGCTGCTAGGTGTTTTGGTATTCATCTGGACCCCATCACATACTTGGGCTTTGTCCACGAAGCATTATGATGATTATTTAATAACCAATATACCAATGTTACCGGTTAGATTGGGTAAAGAGAAAACAGCTCAAATTACATTTTTCTTCGGTTTGGGAGTTATTGCCTACGGTACATGGTTAGCTTATTGGTTCAGCAATAATTGGATGATTTTGTTAGGTACTATTATTCCAAATTTGCTACTTATTTATGGACTGTGGGTTTTCCTGAAAAAACCTTCTGAAGTCACTGCAAATACTTGCTTTAAAATGCATAACATTTGGCTTGCAATAATCTTTGCGACTATTCTTTTGTTTTTATGGAATTAGAGAGAATAATATAAATTAAAATGTGGATACATTTGTTGATGCTTATGTTGCTTTGATATTCATAATTATCATCTCTGTAATGCTGTGAATTCATTCTATATTATCTGTTATCATTCACAATTGGATTAATCTAATCGTACAAACCTTATTTAACTTTCAATTACTCGATCATACACAATTTCAATTTTCTCAACTTGTTTATCCCATGAGAACTTTCTTGCCTCATTTATTCCATTTTTTCTCATTACATCTTTTTTCTCATATGCATGAATCATACCATCCGCAAAATCCTTTGCAGTTGATATAATTCCATTATAATTATGTTTTACCATTTCGTGAGCAACTGCATTGTCAGAAAAATCTGTAGTTACCACTGGTAGACCAGCCGCATTTGCCTCTCTAGCTGCGATGCCTGAACCCTCTCTAGATGAGGGAAGAACGAACACATTAGCAGAAGAATAGACTTTTAATAATTTTTCAGGAGATAAATTACTCTTAATTGTTATATTTCTATTGTCTTTTGTTATTCTCTGTAAGTGATTTTTGAGAAAACCATCACCTATAATGTTCAATTTCGCTTTGGGATACTGTTTACACACTTCACTGAAAGACTTGATCAATATAGAATGAATATTTTTTTCGGCAACAAACCTTCCAACATAAAGGAAAATCGGATTATCAGAGCAATTTGCGTTAATATCAAAAAAATCAGCAGAAACTCCGTTCTCAATAATATTAATTGGGTGTGATTTTGAAATACTTATATCTCTTAACCGGTTTGCTGTGAATCTTGAGACCGCAATTCGTTCATTCCCCAATTGGGCATTGAAAATCTCCATTTCCTTACCAAGTTTGGATAATTTTCTTAATCCACGCCAGTAGGATCCCCAAACCTCGTGCCAAGTGATTATTGAAGGGGATTTGTTGAATAAATCTAAAATTGGGAGATGTAGATGAGGTATTGCGTTAATGTCTAGAACATCTAATTCTTGATTTCTTCTCAAATAATTGCTGAAATATCTTGAATTCTTTCCGAGGAGAAAACAATTTCTTATTGAACGAGTGCCGTGTGCAATAGATCCTGCTTGGTAATCAAAAACTCTTTTGATTTTATAATTGTCGATAATTTCAGAACGCTTAAATTTTTTTGAATTTGGGTTTTTTGAGGTAATATCACCTCTTCCGGTAATAATTGTAACTTCATGACCCCGTTTTACCAATCTAGACGCAATTTCGTAGTATCTAGTTTCAGCACCACCAAACATTGGATAAAATCTTTCTGTAATAATTCCGATTCTCAATTAATACCTCTGTCACCAAAGTTTAATAGATTATTGAATTTTAACTTTTATAAATTTCTATGACTTTATTTAGTAGATCAATTGCTTGGTCTTTGGGTCGTTGGAAGCTATTGCGACCAATTATTGAACCGAATCCCCCACCATTATGAATTTCCCTTATTTCTGCTAGAATTTCCTCTGTTCCCTTGGCAGCACCTCCTGAAAAAATTACTATTCTCTTACCATTAAATGCACTCTGAATTACATGGGATATTCGCTCTGTTAAGGATCCTTTGACAACATCTTCATAAGAATCTCGTGCGGCTTTTTGTCCAATAATTTCAGTAGGAGGCTTTACTTTGACGATGTCAGCCCCCAGCTGACATGCAATATGTGCCGCATAAGCAACAACATCTAAAGCTGTTTCTGCGTCTTTGGATAAACCCTCACCTCTTGGGTAAGACCAGACAACAGCTGCTAAACCAACATCATGGGCTTGTTGGATCATAAATTTTAACTGTTCGAACTGGACATTTTTTTCTGAAGATCCGGGATAGATTGTAAAACCAAGGGCATGACAACCCATTGAAAGTGCATCTTCAATGCTTGATGTAATTGCAGACAAGGGATTTTTAGTTGGAAACAAAGAATCGTTATTATTGACCTTCAAAATTAATGGTATCTGACCCGGATACTCGGTTTGTGCTACTTCTATAAATCCAAGAGGAGCGGCATAGGCATTCAATCCGGATTCTATAGCCAACATGGGGTGGTAGCTAGGGTCGTAACCCATTGGGTTTGGTGCAAACGATCTGGCTGGTCCATGTTCAAATCCTTGATCAACTGGAAGGATTACCATTTTGCCTGTGCCCTTAAGTTTTCCGGTATTTAGCATATCGGCAATTTTTGCTCGGACACCTGGTGATCGATGATCGTAATTTTTTAGTATATCTTGAACTTTAGACATATCTATTATCTATCCAATGATCTGTCGTTTTTATTTTATCTATCTTAAAATGAAGTTTAATTGAATTTACAAATGATTTAACAACAATTTGGGATTTTTATTATTATTTCTTATGATTATATTAGAATTGGTATTAGGAGTTAGAAATATACCTCAATCGCTACCGGTCACAAAATCAGAGCATTTTTTAGCCAATTCCTTCAATTCAGTTTGATTATGCAAATTAAATGTGCTTATGCCGTTCCAAGAATCTTTATCTGAAGAAACAGGTCCTGATATTGCAATGATTTGATTTTCTGATAAATTTGCACTGTGGGTCTCAAGTTCATCAATTGTGCTAGCTGTTAAAATAACTGGTATTTCAGCAGGAGGGGTATTGAGACTTTCAACAAATATCAGGTCATATTGGGGAAGTTTTTTGGAATTTAAATATTGTTTAAAATCTGTCAAGTTTTCCCGTTCTTCTTTTTTAATCAAGATTGCTGTTTCACGAGGTGCAAAACTCAATGTAAAAATAGCTCCAGCTGTAAGATGCCGCTCCGTATCTTTACCCTTTGGATTAATTGAAAAATTTGGGTGGTGCATAAATTTTAATGTACCAATTCTATAATGTGATAATTCGGATACCAGAAGCTCGAGAGAAGTGGTTTTACCAGATCCCGAGGGTCCAATAAAACATATTATTTGATTATTGCTTTTGTCCATTTTATAACCTGTTTACGAGTTAAAATTAGTCATTTCACTCTGAATAAAATTTTTCAGTATTCGTGCCCAAAATTTGAAATAATCAGATCTTGCAGTTTGCTCAAGCTTATCACAAAATCCCAGCACCCACAAAAATAAATGCTTTTCCAGAAATTTATCAAGAACTTTTTTAAAATGATC
>CAZRLL010000147.1:0-5614 GCA_964600735.1 uncultured archaeon | reverse complement strand
TATCATCAGATAATCGATATAAAAGCATACTAACAAAGCCTAATTCATTTCCAATATAATCTGCTATTTCGGTATTCTTTTCACTTAAAACATATCCAGCACCATTGTACATTTCAAGTACGTCGGACGAATGAATAAAACCTGCTGGCGATGATTCTTCTAGATGATGATGGGATTCATATGGCAATACATATCTCGGATTGGGATTCATCAATAATTCGGTAAATTCAACTGATAGTTCAGTAATGATTTTATCAGTTGGTTCTTGATCAAGTGATTTTATCATATCAGAGAAAATTGAATCAAAATTCTCTTTTTCTTCTTTATTCCCAATATATTCATACAAACCGTTTTTAAATGAATTGTCACCTAACAGTCTAATTACTTCATTAGTAGGAGGTTCAAAGAATATCTTAGATAATATTCCATAAATTTCACAGCGAAATCGAATACTATCCAAATTTTGAGGATGAGATGTAGAATTCATAGTATATACTTCCATTAATATTACTATTGATTTTACGTAACTATTTCATTTTTAATTTTGGTTTAAGAAAAAAATTTGTATAGTGGATCTTCTGATCCACCAATTTATTATTCAATTTATGCTTTTTCGATTTTTACATATGTATCATAATAGCAAGCAGACCCTCCAATAAGATCCTGTAATGAAACAGTTGGCTTACCATCTGCGTCAAGCATAGATTGACTATCATCGAGTCGCAATATATGGTTAATTCGCGATCCACCTTTTCGACTTTTAATACCTTTTATTTTCTTTCCAGCTTCTTCCCAACCTTCAGATCCATATTGGAAGTGTCCAAGACTATGAGATACTGAAACAACTCCTTTCATTATACCTTTTGTAACTACAGCAGGTCCAATAAGAACGGCATCATCAGGAAAGTATTCAGTTGTATTTGAAGTAATTTTAAGCATATCACCATCTTTGATATTTAACTCGGCAGCATCGATATCATTGATCAATACACCATTTTCTCCTTCAATTTGCATGATCCACTCACTGGCAACAGTTCGGCTTTGAGTATGCAAAACTGATTTATATGTACTTAACATGAATGGATATTTTGTGGAATCAAGACCCTTTATTTCCTCACCATCAACTCTTTTTATTGTATCATAAAATCCAAGCCCTTCGAAATTATCACCAGTCATTGGATTAGTGGAGGTGGCTAAAGCTTCAATATAGAAATTGATGAGTTTACCCCACTTACCTCCAATATATTGACCATGTTCATGATCAGTGCTATCATTTTCATCCTTATAACCAGTGTCGTGGTTATTAAAGACACCTCCTCTTGCGAGTACATAATCAATTAAGGTTTGTTCTAAGGTATCGAGGGCTGTACCACCTGCGGTCACTGCTGTATCCCAATCAGTAATAGAGTAGAATGTTCCGTCACCCTTTGGTACTTTTCCAGAATTTGCAGTTGCTCCTTCTAATGCGAAATTGACAATTATTTTATTATACCAATCTTCAGCAGAATTCAATGCTTGTCGGTTTGTTGGGGCTGTAGACCCAAAACCAGTATCGCCAACACCAGGTAAATTTAATTTTTTAGCTACATCAATGTAAACCTGTTCCGCCATCACTGTATCTGGATAGAGTGGTTCACTTAAAACCGGTTGTCGTACTCCAGAAGCTTTGATTTGAATATTTGGTGCGATATGTGGGCTAGCCCATCTTTCTAGATATGATACATCTGCAACAATATAATCACAGTATGCAGCAGTTTCACCCATTACTAAATCTGTTGAAATAACTAATGGTACTTTATACTTGGTACTATCCCCAGGATCGACATCAGTGAGCATTTTTGTAGCAAGGAATGATCCTGGCATGGAGTAATTTGGATTTGCCATATGCATCCAGACAATTTTGGGTTGATAAAATCCAGTAGTGGTAGGATTCGCCCCTTCTCCATGACGAATGCCAGCAATTACCTCTTGCCAAACATTTGATGTGTGTTGGAAATGAGGTCTTTCTGCTGGGAATGGACCCGCATAAGTAGATTTTTCTCGTGCAATATTCAATCCAGTTGGAGTAGCAGGAGTTCCACCAAAGAGACTAGTTATATCATAAGGGTTTCCAGTTTTTCCACCCATCTCATGCCAATGAGATCCACCAGTGGTAAGTCCTCCTCTGTGATCAACATTCCCTACAAAGAGATTAAGATAGATCAAAGCAAGGGCAGCATAGGTGCCATTTGTATGTTGTACCGATCCACGATAGAAATTTGCTACACTCTTTTTACCATGAGACCAAAATTCTGAAGCAAGTTCTTTAATTAAATCTGGATTGACATATTCTCCACATTCATCGGCATAGTAATCAAGCAAATCATCAATTGTAGATCCAGCTGTTTTACCATCTGCTACTGGCTTCCAGACCATATCTTTTACCAGTTGAAATACGGTTTTACATTCAACTCCACCAACGGTGACAGAACTAGTTTTACCATTGGTTAACGCGAGCAAATTATTTCCATTGGAATCATCAAGATCACCATAAATGTTATTTTCTGCACTAACTACAATTGGATTTTGGGGATCAATTTCCGGTTCATCTTCATCAGATTCATCATAACTAACTGTTATGAATCTTGTTTCAGTACCCCCAACTAAAGTAACTCGTTCATATTCTGTTTCATGTGCTGCTATTGCTGTTTGACGAACCAACCCGACATCAGATGGTCTGGCAAATTTACCTTCGTTTGCGTGACCACTTTGAACAATAACAAGGTGTGTTGCGTCGGTTGCCGAATATTCTTTGGGTGTTGAGGCTTTACCTGTGGCAACATTAACATTACTTAGGAAAGCTGTATCATACCACTCTTTTTCAAACATATACGCTAACATACCACATGCTAAAGCTGAATCAGCTCCAGGAGTTACTGGTAACCATAAATCAGACTTTGCTGCAGTCCTGGAATATCGTGGATCAATTGTGACCATCTTCAATGGATTTGTACGATTGAATTTAGCATTTGCCAGTCTATTAGCCATGCCAACCATTGGAAAACCTGCTTCAAGTGGACTTGTGCCGAACCATAAGATATATTCTGCATTCATAATATCAGTACCAACATGTGTTTTACCAGGGAAAGCCATGGCATATGCAATATGATGACTTAATTCACAAATACTGGTATGATCATTGCGATGATTCTTTGTTCCAAAACCATTTTTCCACAAACGATCTGTGAGTTCCTTTCGACCATGTTCAGATCGTCCAACAACGAAAACAAATTCATTCGGATTGCTTCCAGTATAAACATCATTCATACCATCAAAAGTATAAGTTCCTTCACCTGTTGAACTTGGGAGAGTTGCAGGTAAACTTCCGGAACCACATATCTCATCTAATAAAGTTGCATAATCAATAACTTGCCATTTACCAGACCCACGAGGACCAACACGCTTGAGATGGTGTTTTAATCTTTTTGGATCATATAATGCTTGAAGACCAGCCTGACCTTTTGCACATATCGGAGATGAAATAATTGGATAGCCATCTTCCCTTACTAAAGTTGCTGGATCCGTATCATAATCTAGATTATTGAGTGTACCATTTGGATGGTATGGATTACCAGCAATTTTTATTGCTTTTTCTGATGTAGTTCCAGGAAATGCAACTGTTACCTGAATGCCGCATCCTCCATGACATGCCAAGCAAACAGTTCTTTTTACATCAAAATTATAATTTTCTTGGGACTTGACCATATCAATAGCAATTTTATTTACTGAATACCCTCCAAACATAGCTAGAGTTGAAGCAACACCTATTCCACCTGCTGCTTTGAGAAAATTTCTTCTAGTTTCATCAATTTGTTCATTTGTATTTTGTGATTTTAATTTACTCATTTTTTCTCCTCCTATTTAGCTGGCTCCTCGTCTGAAGGGTTTTCTTTAGACTTAGTTGTTTTCTTCTTTGCTTTAGCCTTTGCCTTAGTTTTAGCCTTTGGTTTTGCTTTAACCTTCTCGATGTCTTTCGCTGGTTTTTCTTCATCTATGATCGGCTCCGGATCAAGTGGCAATACATACCAAAATATCATAAAGAAAAAGGCAACTGATGCAATACCTCCCATTCCAATTAATATTTCATTAATCGAAGGTGAGTATCTAACCGTTTCATGGGTGAAAGATGTAGTTAATTGACCACCTATTATCAGATTTATTCGTTTTGCAAACACACCTATAACCACAAGATTACAGGCAATAAATACAGGAATCCTACTGTTTTTTGTTTGAGGTAGAAGATAGATGATCGCTGGAATTAGGACACCAATTACTAATTCAACACCCCAAAACAAAAAGGCTAAATTACCACTCCATAATACTTCCCAAGCCTCAACTTCTCCTTCGACATTACCAAAGTATACCGAGATTAGTTCAGACATAAGAACTGCAAAATCAAGGAATAGAAAGGTTAAGATTAAATTGCTATAGTCGGAGGTTTTGACTGTTTCTTCACTTTTTGTCCACCAATCGGATAACATTACAAATATTGCAAGAAGTGCTGTACCTGATACCATTGCGGAAGTAATAAATAATATTGACATTATAGGTGTACTCCAAAGAGGGTGCGCTGGAATAACAGAGAATAAGAATCCAGTATATCCATGAGTAATTAAAGCGGTGGGAATACCAACAATACCCAACCAATAAGCCAGTTTTTCTGCTTTTTCAGCACCCTCCTCATCAATTTCTGTTGCACCGAGTGATAGAATTCTATAAAAAGTTCCTAGTGGACCTGTTTTGTCCCTTGCCATATGTACAATATCAACCCGAATTAAAGCCCATAAGTAAACCAATAGAACTATAGGATAAATCAGTAATAATTTTGCTCCTATTGACATCCAGGAAGAATTATTTGAGTATAAGTACAGGTTCATAAATCTTTCAGGTCTACCTAATGATAAGAATAAGTATATTGGCGCATTAAGCAATAGTAAAATTGCTAGAACAACAGCTCTTCTTCCAATTGGCCTAAATCTCTTAAGTTTGAATACATAGGCTAAGGTAGATACAATAAATGATCCTGCAGATAAACCCGTGAAAAAGATATAGAGAGCAACCCACAACCCAAATGGAACTTCATTAGTTTCATTAGTAGCTTCTAATCCATCTATAAAATGAAAAATTAAGCCAATAATTGATAATGACATTCCTACAAATGAGATTGTGATAAGACTGGAAAATAATTTTTCTTCTTTTATATTAGTAATTATATTAGTAATTAATACGTTCGCCATTTCAATCACACCGGGGGTAAATAATAAACAGAGGGATTTGTCCCCAAGTCATCTTTCAACCGAAATAAGTCATTTCTGGTATTCAATATTCGTTGTACTTCAAGATCGTTTTCAGTATTTGAGTCGTCTACTAAGATATTTCCAAATTTTCTTGCGTTTCCAACACATGTCAAAACGCATTCTGGTAAATTTCCATTAGCTTCGCCTGTTTTTGAATCAATTGTCTTGTGGGCACAAAATGTACATTTCTCAACAACACCTCTTGGCCTTGCAGGAACCAGAGGATTTTCATATGGAGTTTTTTTATTACGACCCCAATTAAAGACCCTCGCCTCATA
>CAZRLL010000146.1:0-10108 GCA_964600735.1 uncultured archaeon | reverse complement strand
TTACTAGAAAGGTTAAATTTTCTTTACTATTCATATTTGGAACATAATGAATATAGATATGAAGAGTTGGAACCCTTTGATTTGAGTGATCCGAATTTACAAGGTTATCTCATAACTTATGGCGATTTTCAACCTTGATAATGGTAACAGTTGCATTAATTTCTGGTGGTATTTATTCGGAGATTAGCAGCAGTCGTGTAAGAAGTGATTCCATGTACCCTTCTACATAATAAGAATAAATAATCATCAGAATTAACTTTTATTCAAAGATACATAGATTTGTAGGATTGCTTCTATTTACCCTAAGGTCCAAAGAACAACAATTACATGATCTTGTTTAATTTCAATATGTTTCTACGCAATCAATTAAGAAAATCCAAGCATATATTTTATTCATGCCCATTTGCATATTCTTCCTGAAGTAGAAAAAATAATTTTTTAACTGGTAATTAATATACTGAAATATATGTCTGATCATGATCTCTCTTCCTTTACGATAGAGGAATTGTACGACTGGGTCAACGAACGCTATAATGAATATTCAAAGGGAGCAATTAAAGAAGAGGACTATTTAGAAGATCTAGAATATTACAAAACAAGGCTTGCAAGCAGCCAGGAAGATGTAAAACCCGAGGTTAAGAGTAAAACTGATAATAAAAAACTTCCAATAACAAGAGTTCGATCTACATCTATCGCTGGACTGCGTAAGAAGTTGATGGATGAGCTGAAGAAATAATTATTGTTTATTTTTTATAATACGTTTCACAACAATAATTTAAAAATCGTCCCTCAATTAGGAAAAATTAGAGTATGAGTAAGGAAATTGAGAGTGTAAGCCTTCTAATCGATGGTGGTCAAGCGAAACCATCAGGAGCTATAGCACCTGCTTTAGGACCACTTGGTTTAAATCTAGGAACGGTTATTTCTGATATCAACAAAGAAACTTCCAATTTTCAAGGTATGAAAGTCCCGGTTACCATTCATGTGAATACCTTAAATCGAACTTATACAATTGAGGTTGGATTGCCCCCCACATCTGCCATGGTTCTAAATGAACTTGGAATCCCCAAGGGATCTGGACGAACAGGTCATGAAGTGATCGGCAATATCAGTTTTGAACAAGTTCTCAAAGTAGCCCAGGCAAAACGGGCGGATTTACTCGCAAACAGTATTGGTGCTGCAGCAAGAGAAGTTTTAGGTACTATGGTCACGATGGGAATTACGTGTGATGACCTTGATCCTCGAGAGGTCCAAAAAAAGACAAAAAATGGGGATTACGATGATCAAATCAATAGTTTCAATGCTTGAATCAGATAGTGTTAATTAAAATTAATTTATATTCCTTCTAGCTGTTTTAATGCTTCGAGTAATTGTGCTCTCTCAGATTTATCATCTTTAATTGATATCTTCTCTTTTTTTGATACTGGAGCTGTTTTCTCTGGTATGCCACTGGGTATAGCTTCTGGCCTGCCTGCTGGTGATGGAATACTACTGTTGCTAGCTGGTGGAGCGGGCGCTGGTGTTGCCGTATCACTGGCAATGGGTGTTGGTGTAGGTTGGGTCGGAATACTAGAAGATGGGGTGGGAACACTGCTTGTACGAGGGACTGGAGCGGGTACTGACCTATCAGAAATACCTGTAGAGGTCTCGGTCGGTGGAGGTGTGGTCGTTTTTACAGGTGTAGCTGGAAATTTCCTGCTGGGAGGGGGAGGAATTGTTTTTTTAGATTTGGAAATTGTGGCTTTTGGTGGACCAGAAGACATTGGAGGAATTCCCATACTAGCTTTCATCATTTCTGTAGCACTTTTCTTTGATGTTGTAACAGGCATGGTTGCTGGTACAGCTGGTGATTGTTTGACTTTGTTTTCTAATTCTTTGATTCTACTAGTTAAAGTTGCAATTTGATCATCCATGTTTGCTGGATCACTCAATTTGTTTAATTTTTGATTAATAGAAGCAATTGAATTCTCGAGTTCATCAAGCCGTTCATCAACTTGCAAAAATCGCTCCTGAATTCTCTCTTTTGTTTTATCAAGGTTCGCAACAAGTAATTTTATGGTACGAGCAAAAGTACTTCCATCCTGTGAAGAGCTATTCATAATCTCCTAATTATACACTTAACAATCACTTATTTTAAGATTCAGCTATCGAAATTAATCAAATTATTTCATTATAAAGAGAAAGATCTTCATCTATATATTAAAAAACTTGAAGGAAATCATAATACTGTAGAGGAAGACAATGGGTAGAACCAAAGCACCTAACGGCGAATTTGCTGCTAGAAAACTAAAAATGAAAAGGCAAAAATTCCGCTGGAAAGACATCAATTATAAGAGAAGAAGACTTGGTTTGGATAAAAAAGCGGATCCTCTCGAGGGGTCACCCCAGGCAAAAGGTATTGTACTTGATAAATACGGTATTGGAGCGAAACAGCCCAATAGCGCACTTAGAAAATGTGTAAGAATGCAACTCGTCAAGAATGGTAAGCAAATCGGTGCCTATGTTCCTCATGATGGTGGATTGCTATATATTGATGTACACGATGAGGTTCACGTCGAAAAAATTGGTGGCGCGCAAGGCGGGGCCAAAGGAGATATTCCTGGCATAAAATGGGTCGTTACCAAGGTTAACGGCGCTGCCTTAAGTGAATTGGTGACCGGTAGAAAAGAGAAACCAGCTCGGTAAAATATAATCTAAACAAGCCGAAAATTAGTAAAATGCAAAATAATTAAACATTAGTAAAAAGTAATTACTAAAAAAGATTGAATTAATATTTGCTACAATAATTAGTGAGATACATAAGATATTACAAATTAGAGTAAACATATTTGACAAATTTGGATTACAGTTTCATTTCGGTGATTTAATCCATTCGACACAATGTTAAAAGTCAGATAATAGTTGATCGTGGTATTAATTATATTGTCTGTTTGTTATCAGGTCCATTTTGTCTGCTAAATATTCAATTGTGATGTTCCGAGATTCATCGGCAAATATTTCACCTTCTGCTTGGAAGGGCCAAGAGTTTTCCAATTCAATCTCAATTATTTTACCATGAATATAATCAACACCTTTTTTACCAATATGATTCCCTTTTTCAGCATCCATCATCAGTTTTAGGAGTCTGAGTCTACTTTGACCACTGGTAAGCAAAATTCCAAAATCACCCGATTCTACATTATTTTCTGGCCATAGATTATATCCACTCATCATATCTCCCATACTTGCACCGATTAACGTAAATTCTCGTTCCCAGGCTTCTCCATCAACTGTAACAATACCAGGATTTTTTTTGAATCTGAGAGTCTTTTTTATGGCATGATAAGTATATTTAATTTCACCCTTAAGCAACTTAGAACCATCCCGGGCGGATTTTGCTGCCATTGCTGCAAGACCGCAATCCGCATGGGAAAGAAAGTAATAGGGATCACTATCAAAATCACCGGATACCTTTCCCACTGGAATTTTAGAAGTAAACCCATCCAATATGATGGGAAGACAGTTTATTGGTTCTGGGGGGAGATCATGGCAATTTTGAATATCATTTGACGTTCCCATAGGTAATAATCCAAAATTTACGCTTTTAGTGTACCCATTGTTTAAAATTGAATTACTTACCTCGTTAGCTACTCCGTCACCACCAACTGCGATTATATTTTTATAACCATTATCCATAGCTCTTTTGGTTAATTCCATCGCATGTTTAGGATTCTCTGTAAAAACGATTTCAATATTGCTTTTATCAAATAATTCGACGATTTTGTTGGATACAGTATCCCATCTTTTCTTCATTCTACCTGAATTTGCCGCTGGGTTACAGACAAAAAAATAGGACTGATCATTACTCAATAAATTAAATTGTTATTCATTGTTATTAAAATTTTCCACAATATGGAATTATTCAATCTGTCTATCCAAGACAAATGTAGAAAATTTGTATAATAATTCTATGCATCGGTTGATAGAGATCAAATTTATATTATTCTTTATTTTCATAAACCTATGGCTAAAATTACTGTTTTGGGTGGCTGTGGTGCCGTAGGAAGCGTTGCAGTTCAAACACTGGTCAAAAGTGGAGAATTTTTTGAAATCGTAATCGGAGACATTAATGTTGAAAAGGCGAATGAATTAATATCTAATATTGGAAACAGTAAAATTATAGCGGTTAAAGTAGAAGCGAATGATCCAAATAGTATACGAGAAGCAATTAAGGGATCTGATGTTGTACTCAATTGTATAGGTCCTTTTTACAAATATGCAAGCATGATTTTGAAGGTAGCCATTGAAAATAAAATTAACTATGTTGACGTATGTGACGATTATGATGCGACGTTAGATTTGCTAGAAATGCATAATATGGCTAAAAATGCAGATATTACGGCATTAATTGGGATGGGGAGTTCCCCCGGAATTGCCAACCTTTTAGCAAAATATTGTGCTGACGAGATGCTAGATGAGGTCGAAGCGATTGATATTTTCCATGCCCATGGTGGAGAAAAAATTGAGGGAGCCGCTGTTGTTGCTCATCGAATTCACTCGATGTTGATGGATATTCCAGTATATCTCAACGGAGAAATGAAGACAGTAAAACTATTTGAGGATGATGGAATTGCACTAGAGGAGGAGGTTGACTTCCTCCACGTGGGTAGGTTTCGCATTTACATGTATCCACATCCAGAAACATTGACACTTCCCAAATATATTCCCGGCCTCAAAAGAGTAACCAATAAGGGCATTGTACTTCCTCCAGAATATGCCAATCTGATAAAATCAATTGTTAAGGCTGGTATAGTAGATGAAGATCCCATCGATGTTCAAGGTCAGAGCGTATCTCCTTTTGAATTTGCTTTAGCTTACATAATAAATAAGAGAACGGAGATTCTGGAAAGAACCAAATTTGGCAGTGAAAGAGGGTGCGCAAAAATTGTTGTTGAAGGCAAGAAAGAAGGAAAACCCCACAAATATGAATTCTCATTAGCAAGTGAAGAACAGGGGATGGGACAAGGAACAGGAATTCCAGCAGCCCTTGGCTCAATTATGATGGTAAAAGGACTGATTCAGGTAAAGGGAGTTTTACCTCCTGAGGGTTGTGTTGATAGTAAAATATTCTTGAAATTAATTCAAGATGCTTTACAAATTGATAAGATTGGTCAGGTGGGAACTCCATTAACAATTGAGTCAATCGATACCAAGGGTAACAGAACTAATGTGATGTTATGATAATTGCTCTTATTGGTCTTGGGGCAATTGGAACAATTATTTCAACCGATCTTGCACTTTCTGGTTGGAAGATATACATCGTGTGTAAAAATAAAACAGTTGAAAATACTGTAATTGACAAAGGACTAAGAATTGATGGTAAATCTGGGGAGTATATTGTTACTGAAAATATAATTCCTGTTCTTAGTATTGATGATCTTCCAAATAAAATCGATATTGCTTTTATAACATCAAGGGCAAGGGATGTTAAGAAGATTGTACTTGATTTGAAGTCGAAGCTGGCAGATAATCCAACTATTATACCCTGTCAAAACGGGATTGTCGAAGAGGAATTAGCAACAGTTATTCCGGATAAGTATATTCTAAGTTGTGTGATAAGCTATGCAGCATGCAGAATTGATAATGCCCATTCTAGGATAACATCTATTGGACAAATTGTCTTCGGTAGATTCACTGGGGATATTGGGGAACATGACATGGAAATATTAAAAAGGATTAGCATTGGGGGCTCCTGTATATGGTCAGATAATATAATGGGCTATAAATTCTCTAAATTGTTAATTAACTCATCGATTTCTTCTCTGGGAATAATCAGTGCTATGACTGTAGGGGAGCTATTGAAACGGAAAAAAACAAGGATTGTGCTAATGACGATAGTTACAGAGGGGCTAAATGTCGCCAGTGCTGCTAATATCGATCTGGAGGTCTTAAATAAGTTAGATCCAAAAAAATTTCGAATATGCAAAGATGACCTGCAAGGATTTTCATTTTCACTCATAAAAAAACACATAATACTAAGATTCATAGGTTATAAATATCGAAAACATAGATCTGCGGCATTAGAAATCCTGGAAAGCGGCAAACCAACAGAAATCGACTATTTAAATGGCTATATAGTCAGTAAAGGTAAATTACTAAATATTAATACTCCTGTGAATGATTATCTCACTCAAAAAATTCATGAGATTGAATCTAATGAATACAAATCGGAAAAATCTACATTGGAGTTACTTGAGGATTTTTCGACAAACTTTTGGAATGAAAAAATCTAATTAATTATGTGACATGAGCCGCTTCAAAACATTTCTGATTAATCTTACGTCGGAATAAATTTTTGTATTCTTACGATTTGTTAATTCGATTCCAGCAAGCACTGTATAAAGTTGATTAACAAAAGGATCGGTATCATTACTATAATCCTCGGTTTTCTCTATTAGCTTGTTATTGAAGACTTCATTTGCACGATAAATCAAAGAATTTACGTATTCAGTCTTCATTTCAATGTTATTAGGTTGATGGTCACCTAGTGTTTTGAGAATTACACGATTTTCTTTTAATTCAAATGGAAATCTCATTGAGAGGATTTTTTGACATTCTTTTTCATCTAGATTATTATCTTTACAAATCTTATGAAATTCAATTTTTGAAATCGATTTTGTTCCGAATTTCAAACGATATTTTAGAAATAGTCGAGTTAGTTTATCATGTTTCCCGGTCAAAATAAGGGAAGAATGGCAAATTATATCAACCAAGATTTGTTCGACAAATTTTATTATCTGATTATAGAAATGATCAAAGGATTGTGAAAGTGTATTAAATTTCACATCAAAGTTTGAGTAATACTGAACTAACTTTGCAGCAATCGATACTGTCAAATCAGAACCGAGATATCCCAATTTATTCATTCTCATCAAAAAAAGTTGTAAATCTGTTTGAATAAAAGAATAAATATTGTTTTTTTTGATTTCTAATCGATTTTGAGGAGCTTTAGTTAAGATAATTACAATTGCTATATTCAGAGCATCTGATTTCATGTTTCTTGGTCTAGCATTTCTTTCCATGTGTAAAGGAATAGTGGATTTTATAGTTAAATTTGCATCAACAAGGGCATGCGCTAATGTAGCCCAACCCTCGATAGTTTTATGACTGTAAATTAAGGTGATACTTCCTGAATGTGTTAGCACCCGATTCATTTCTTTGAATGCAGAGGTGAGCATTTTTTGGTAATTTTGTCGTGCTAGCTCTCTAGATCCTGATAAATGATGAGATGATGTAATTTCACTGTTTAGTTTTGAATCTAAATTAGAAAATTCGGGGATAATATTTTGGAATAACATGTCAAACCAAGGTATAAATAAATCACTTAGGACCGAATAATAAAGACTATCAAAATATGGTGGGTCCGTAACTATTGTATCAAACGAGCCATTTTCAAAAGGAAGCCTGGTTGCATCGCCTTGTAGTACTGAAATTGGATGATCAAATTTAGGAATCGCTCTTATTGAAGTAATAATTCGCTTCAACTTACTATATAGGTTTGAAGGTCCTGAAGAAAAAGGATTTATTTCTATGAATTCCCATCTCATAGGTAATCCAGGACCTGCTAATGATCGACCACTTTGCTCATTTTGTGGTATCCACATGGTTAATGAGTTGTTCCAATCAACTAAATGTTCAACTAATGCAGAAAAATACACAAAAATTGCTTTTGCTTCTGCCTCTGATAAATCCTTATCAATCATTTCAGCATAACAAATGCGTGCGTTTTTAATCAGGCTTAAAATTACAAGTAATTGTCTTCTTGTAAAAAGCTGGTCAATATACTCAAAACCATGAACAGAAGGATTTGTTACCCCAGACCATTTCTGTATTTTTCTTCTAGGAATTAATGTTTCAAGTTCACCAAGTAATTTATTGATCTTTTGGTTTATTTTGAACACTGAATGAGAACTAATAATCTCGGAAGCAGAATAATAACTTTTTCCTGGTTGATCTTTATTTTTAACACATATGGCTTGTAGTTCATATTCTGTGATATCAAATTCCAAATTTTTTATCATAAGTTCCCCATTACAGATTTTACAGATAATTTTACCTCGTAGTAATTTTTCATTCGGTTCGACGTGCTCTTGTAAGATCCACTTAGATTTCCCATTATTGAATTTATAATCCACTTTGAGGATTTTATCCTTCTTTTTAATAAGAAAGTTATTTTTAACGACAGGAGTCAGATTATTGCAAATATTGCAATTTACTCTTCTTGTCCAAAAATAGACAATAGGTTCATTATTATCATCCATTTTTGGATAATATTTTGCTAATTCAATTTTACAACGATCAATTACTTTTTTCCCCCAAGATTCAAGGTGATTGGCAATCAGAGGATATTTTTGGGGATACTCTAGAATTGCCTTCTCTAGAATATGAGCAATTGGATTCAATTCAACAACTGTTGATTTGAGTCCCAACCGGGCTGCTTCAAATGGAGTTGACCCTCCTCCACCAAAGGGATCCAGCAATTTTATGGGTTTCTTCATGTGTGACTTACAAATTTCTTTTTTTGCGACATTAATTGCTATCCTATCAGGATCAATTCTATCGATGATTTGACAAAATGTTGAATAATTTTTTTTCGTTGATTGATGATTTTTCTTTACAAGACTGGAGTAAATTATACCTCGGAGAGTTGTTAACGGTCTTCTTGCCCAGTAGGTTTTAATTGCATTTATATGACCTTTACGTTTATACCTTTCTTGGGATCCCTTCTCACTTAATATTTTAATTGGGAAATCATCTTGCAAAATTAAACTATTTGCGACGGTCACTCGACTATTTTTTTTTGATTTAGATGATGGATATTCCAAAAGGGCTCATGCTAGTTGCATGACATGTATTTAAAAACGATTTAAAAGAATGAATCGTTTTATGTTTGATTAAATAAATTTTGGCGATTCATTGTGAATACGTTGACTTTGCATTCATCGGAATATCCTTGGCAAAGAGCCCATTTGACATATACACAGTTGGGAATCGCCTGATTGCCTAATTTTTGCACGATCCTGTCATCACCATAGTTCTAGAATGTCCTCGAATAGGCATTATCTTCTTGACATAACAATTTATTATCAGTTTCTATATGGTATCATAAAAAATCAACAGTTGAGGATTGAAAAATATTTTTGCTTATTTAACACTAATTCAAAACAAATAGGTTCTATTTTTTTACTCGAACTCACAGTATATGATTGTATAAAGATGACTGATGATGCAATACTTGCCAGAGAGGCTCATCTAATATATCAGAATGCCTTTGGTTTCGAACCAAAAGAAGGCAATATGACTAATTGGAAGGGGATAGTACGTGATTCAGAGGGTTCAGAAGTGGAACTAACAATGGAATTACCTGACAATTTTCCAAACGTACCCCCGAAATTTCGATTACCGCTGGATTACAATCATCCCATCGTTGGTCCTGATAATAATATCAATACAAGATCAATTTCCAGATGGCGAAAGGATTATCATGCTTACCAAGTAATTAGAGAAGTTAGACAGGCAATCGCATCTGCAAAATTTGATGGAATCAGTAAACATGTCCCTATTGCAAGTTCTGATGATGTACTTCGTAGGCAACTAGATTATTTGAAGCAAGAATTAATTAATAAAGAGCAGGAATTTGAAAGAATAAAGGCTGCTCCTCCTTCAATAGCCCAAGGTACTCAACAAGCGCTTGCAGCAGAAGTAAATGAAGACGCTTTAGTCAATATCCAGAATGATTTGTGGTCATTGGAAGATGAGTATGATCATTTAGAAATTGATGGTAAAACTTTCACAAGCAAATATTTGAAACTGCAAAAAAGATATTATATGATCTCAAAATCAAAATAAAAATAATAATAATCAAGAATTAGGTTTTAGCAAATTTTCTATATTGTGGATTGATAGTAAGATCAACTATGCCGGTGTCGAGAAAGAGGATTCCAATACTCGCAAATCTAGTCATGTCATCGTACAACGGTAATATAGAAGATTATTTGATTGGAATGAACCAATTTTGTTCAAAGTATACCGAAGTTGTACTATGACTTAAAAAATGATAATGAAAATG
>CAZRLL010000145.1:0-10348 GCA_964600735.1 uncultured archaeon | reverse complement strand
TTTGTTCTTGATGCAATCAAAGCAGGGGCCCGTGAATTCATAATTAAGCCTTTTAGAAATGAGGAGATCGTTAAGGCAGTAATGAAGACTGTATCCACATAATTACGAAAATGATAATTTTGTGAAGCTTCAATCTTACATTATGGGAAACTATTTCATATAATTATTCCAAAAAAATATTTCAAAAAGATTTACAACTAATGTTAGCACATTTCAATAAGACGTACAACAATATGATTCCAAATCAGGAATTCAATTTTAATTTGCACTCAGATAAGTTTTTATACATTAATTGGTGTATTTAACATAGCAAAAAAAAAAATGAAAACAAGTACTGGAGAAGCGGACTTACAGAACGCACCATCTGTCGATTTGTCGTATAGAAAAATTGATTTTGAAAAAATACTCACCATATTAAAATTGAATAAAGCTTTAAAGTATCTAATATTGTCAAATTGCAATATTAATATTGTATCAGAAGATATTGGTAAATTGGTGAATCTAGAATATTTAGATCTAAGTCACAATAATATTAATGAATTGCCCTATAGTATGAGTAAACTTAAAAGATTAGTAAGAATAAACCTTAGAGCAAATGAATTTCAAGAGGTACCAAGGTTTTTACAAGATATTAATGTGGATACGCATAAATTGAAAAGGATTGACTTTAGAGAAAATTCTTTTAAAATAGGAAATAAGAAGCTATTACAATGGATTACCATACAATCAGATGAGAATCCAAAATTGATACTTCATTTCGATGAAAAAATATGGCTAGAAGCAGATAAAGGATTGGAGAATGATCCATTTTGGATCATGGCACATATCACCGATCTAATAAATCGAAATACTGAAATTGATACCAGACATGCTATGGTGCACATCAATCGAAGAAAAAATTTTGACAATGAGTTACTAAATTTATGTAACAACATGAGCGATTTGGAGCATGAAATAATGATGGAATATTGGTATGCAAAAGGAAATATCTTGGAAGTAAATGGAATGTACAATGAGGTCATTGAATTTTATGATAAAATGTCGCATAATCCGTATATACTAATAAAAAAGGCAAAAGTTCATTTATTTAATCTTGATCAAGTTGAAGAAGCACTTTATAGTTTTGATAAAGCGATTTCATTGGATACTTCAATGGATTATTTTGTATACGAAAAAGCTCATGCTCTCTTCCACTTAGACTGTTTGGAAGAAGCATTACAATTATGTGAGAGTGTAGAAAATGAAAACATGACTCATGACAATAAAGTAGAATTTCTTGATCTCAAACATATTATTCTGGTTAAATTTGAAAGATATGAGGAGGCAATCGATTCACTAAATCAAATTGTCGACTTTGTGGAAACATTTGGAAAAACTGATCCCATATTAATGTTAAAAACTGATTCCGTATTAAACAAATATTGTGAGGAGGCAAAAATCAATAGAATAATGGTTTTGAGTTACCAGAATAGGTTTTACGAGGCATTAGAACAAACCAAAATCAAATGTTAAATAAAATAGAAGATAATCATGCCCTATGGACAATGAAGGCAACTTTTCTTACTGAACTTGAGAGATATTACGAAGCAGAAAAGGCATATGAGCAATCACTTGATCTCTATAAAGATGTAGACATTATGTATCTCTATGCCGTAAATTTATTAAAGGAAGAGAAGATGGAAAAGGCGATAAAAATTCTTAATATGGCAGTAAAGATTGAACCTAATAATTTAAAGGTTACCGAATTATTAAATGAAATGAAGTCTGAAAATTATCTGTAATGAAGACAGTATCTACGTAGATTTGTTCATTTTTTGAGAAGGCGAACGGATTAATTACTAGATAAATCGCATCTACTAAAGTTAACACGCTCTAAATTTTTCACTGATTTCTGATTATCAATTAAACTAGAGATCAGGTTATCTACTTCTTTGATTTGATATATTTTGGGTTAGATAAAAGGATTTAATAAGAGAAGGAGAAGATATAATTAATAATTGACAATTCAATAACGTTTGAATTTTAGCAATAATATCGAGAACAATAATGTAAGTCAATTAGGAAAAAAAGTGAAAAAGAAATGAATTATTCATATGATGAAAGAGGTTCTAGAGGACCTCGACAAGATAGAGAAATGCATGATATAACATGTGCCGATTGTGGAAATGAATCACAAGTTCCCTTCAAACCAGATGGTGAGCGTCCAGTTTATTGCAAGGATTGCTATGTTAAACACCGTCCCCCCAGACGCAGCAGGTATTAATTCTATCTTTAATCGCACTTTCAAAAGGTTCAATAGATCCTAGAGAAAGTAAAACAAAAATAAAAAAAGTAATTATCCTTTAATCCATTAATGATTGGCAATATTAGTCTGCACAATTAATCCCCAATGGTCGAAAGCAGTGGGAAAGGTGAAAAAATAATAAAAAGCCTATTAGAATTATCTCGGTTCTCAATTCGATTTTATTTTCAGAAATTTCATGCGATAAAAGAGGAAATTAATTTTAAACTTGGAAATGAATACCTAATTGTGTTAAATTCACAAAAATCAATTGATAACTTTCTTAACTCTCTCAAGTGATAAATTATCTATTATCCCTCTTATTAGTAAAAAATACTTAATCACACCTTTAATGATATCATATATTGAGTAATCATTCATTTATTAACGAGATGAGAGAATGCACCAATTGTGAGTTGCACCAAACACGTACACAAGTTGTGGTGGGAGATTATGCGAAAGAATCAATGTGTTTCATCGGAGAAGCTCCGGGGTATTATGAAGATAAACAGGGCAGACCTTTTGTAGGTAGAAGTGGCAAACTACTAGATAGCATGCTTGAGAAAATTGGGATGCATAGAAGTGAGGTGAGTGTACTTAATATTATAAAATGCCGTCCTCCTAGTAATCGTACACCAACCAAGTCTGAAATGGATATCTGTGGTAATGCCTGGTTGAATACCCAGATAAAGTATTTACGACCTAGTTTATTGGTAACCTTGGGAAGTGTTGCCTTAAGGTATTTTTTTCCTCAAGCTAAGATGACCAAAGATAAGGGGAGGGTGCAAAATACGGATCTTGGCATCCCCCTATTTCCAATATTTCATCCTGCCTACATATTAAGGCAGGGAAATAGCATGTTGGAAGAGTATCTATCTGATTTTAAGGAAATGCAAAAATATATAATACAGACAGATAAAGGAACAGACCCTAATAAACAACAATCTATTCTTGATGATTTTTTCTAAAACATAAAAATTAAATTGCTAGCATACAATTCTGGTTTCAAGAAACTATCTTGCTAATTTGTGTAAAAGCATATGTCCGAATAACGCAATTACGCTTGGAAATAATAGTAGAGGAGCACTGATATATATTTGCTTAAGTAAATAGACTGAAATGAAGAATATATGAAAACTGTAAACCGTTGCCATAGTAATATTGTCAATTGACCCATTTTTTTCAGGTTTAAATTTCAAATAAGCAACAAACTGTAATGTTATTGCGATTACTACAAGTAATATTACAACTATTACAAAAAATCCTCGCAAATTCAAAAACCGTGATAACTGCTGAATACCTTCAAAACATATGTAAAATGGTATATAAGCTATGACAGGAATAACTGCAAGATATTGAATAAGTCTAAAATTCATTTCCTTCATCTTTAATCGTTCAAATCTTATTAGCGAACTGTAAATAAGTACGATAAAATACCAACCAATGAAATTTCCATATTTTACCCCTGCAAAACTATTTACGGTAAATGCGTTCTCAAAATAATTATCCCAGCTCCAAAATCCACCCTCGATCCTGATTGCAATTGTATCCATGCTTAAATCAATATTAAGTGCCAGTATTGCATCAAAAAATGGTTTTGTCTTATAATCAAGATTGAATACATCAGTGATTTTCATGCTAGAAAAAATAATCATCGCCCAGCATAGTGATATTACAATAGGAACATTATTGCCGGTAGATCCTATTTGGATTAAGAAATTTGGAGAATAGTGATAAGCTTCATAAATCTTAATTGAAATAAATTCTAAAGATAACGCAAATAACGAAATTGAAACAAGCTCGCAAATTGTTCTCCAATCCTTATTTCTTGAGTAATGATATAAAAAATAGATAAACAGGATAAAATAAAATAATTCGAATGATCTGGATATTGTAGACACTTTCTCGTTAATAATTAATTATTATAGTATATAAAATCCAATAAACTGGGAAAAAATTACATTTTGCATCTACAAATAATAAAATGTGATGTAGTAAGAAACTAAACATTAATTGGAAAATTCTTATTATTGCGGATAGCTGCTACTATATGAAACAATTGAGTAATTACCACTTTTTGAAACATGACAATAATTTTAAAATTTCAAACATTAATTGTCTCATTGCGTCCTCTTATTTTTAATGTGCTTTATCATAATATCATATATAATTGACTGTTAAGGTTGTCATTGCTGAAATCAATAAAGCAAATATGGATCGAATAATTTCTGTCTGCAAAGGAGATCCTAACATTGAAATTATAGGTACTACTCAAAAAGGCTTAGAAGCAATATCAATGACAATTAGGAGAAGACCAAATGTATTAATTTTGGCAAATATTACCGATATGGCAATAATTAAAATTGTAAAAAAAATTATGCAGCAACAGCCAACTCCAATATTACTTCTCAAAACTTCCTTGGATTCAATTGATCAATTATCTCACATTTTAGACTATGGGATCATTGATTTGATCTCGGCGCCCCAGAAAATAACTCTGAGTGAATTCTCAATAATAACTCGGATCCATATTCTGTCCAAACTGGAAATATCCAAATTTATGGATCAGATAGAAAAATTAAATACTAGGGGAAAATCTCTTGTAATAGCAAAACCTGAATATCAGAAGAAGCAAAAGGAAAATTATCAAATTGATCAGGAAGGAAAATCAGCATTATCAACTATAAGTCAAAAAACTAGTTATTCGGGTGCTGGACGTCTAAATAAGATAATAATTATCGGTACTAGTACTGGAGGACCCCGATTACTGAATCAAATCATTCCCAGTCTACCTCAAAATTTTCCACCTACTATAGTTATTCAGCACATGCCTGTCGGATTTATAGAACCCTTGGCTCATAGACTTAACCGTTCTGCTGCTATGGGTGTGAAACAGGCAGAACATGGAGAACCCATAACTCCGGGAATGGTTTACATCGCTCCAGCAGGATTTCACCTAGAAATCCAATCAACTACACCGACAGGAGCTCCCAGACTTTCCTTGTCTGATGGTGATGAGGTCAACTTTGTCAAACCTGCAGTTGATGTAACCCTATTTTCCGCAAGTGAAAGTTATCGTTCAGGAGCGATTAGTGTAATATTAACTGGTATGGGTCATGATGGAAGGGAAGGTAGTAAGATGATCAAGGAAAATGGTGGAAAGGTAATAGCGTTAAATGAAGAGGACTCAGATATCTATGGTATGAATAAGTCTGTTATAGAGGCAGGATTGGCAGATGAGATATTGGGTATAAATGAGATCGTGGAGGGAATAATCAGAGCTATTGAAAGTTAATAGATCATTACTATAAATGATGAAATTTATTATAAAACCACTGAAAAAGGATTTAATCCTTAAAAAAAAATAGAGAATTGGAGATGAATTCATCGGAGATTAATTTAATCTCTCCCAATTCCCAACAAAATAAGGCGATCAGGCGGTTTTTTATTGGAAGACATGACGGAATATCGTGACATTTTCTTAGCTGAGCTAGATGAGAACATTTCCCTGCTCAACAAAACATTGTTGCGAGTAGAAAAAGATATTTCCAATCCAGTATTAGTCAAAGATTTAATCCGTGCTGTACACACTATCAAGGGTATGGCAGCCACTATGGGTTATTCTACTTTGACAAGATTGACCCATGAGATCGAATCACATTTATCGGTATCATCACAAACAGTTCAACCAAATGTGATTCAAACTTTATTCAAGGCGGCGGATCGTTTGCAACTTTTTTACGATACTGTTGAAAAAGATCGAGATCCTGAAAAGATTGGTGTAGATGATTTAATTTCAGAATTAAAAATGGGTGGAATTTCAGCATCCCCAGTGGGTGTAGATTCTTCTGTAGAGGAACTAAGGCAAGGAGTAACCTATAAGCTGGAAATAAAATTTGATCCCAGTGCCAAGCTAATTGGTACTCGTGGTTTTCAAGCCCTTCGTATAATCAGCTCGATGGCTCAAATTAGCTCTAGTAATCCACCAATTGATGTTCTAGAGGATGGTAGGCTGGTAGGAGATATTGAAATGGAAATTATTTCCTATGAACCTGAATACGAACTTCGCCAATCAATAGGTTCAGTAGGTGATATTACTGAGGTAATAATAACTAATCTAATGGAAGATTTGATTTCCGATGTGACAGAACCCTCCTTTAGAAGAGTAATTCAATCAGTCAGAGTAAATCTCGATAGGCTTGATAGGGTTATTGATCTTTTGGGTGAACTGGTTATTACACGTGGACGATTCCAGAGCTTAGTTGATCACATCAGCCCCCAAATTAGTGAACAATTCCAAATATTTGATAACACAATTAATACTATTCAGGATACCGTAATGGGCTTTAGGATGGTTAACCTAAGCCATATCTTTGAAACCTATCCAAGAGCAGTTAGAGATATTGCCAAATCCCGGGGAATGAATATAGACCTTATCTTGCAGGGTACAGATTTACAAATTGATAGAAGCGTGATTGATCAGGTCAACGAGGCATTGTTACATCTCATTAGAAATGCAGCAATTCACGGAATCGAAGATGAAAAAGTACGCCAAAATGCAGGTAAGCAAAAAACTGGCAGGATTCGCCTTGCCGCAAGGCGAGAAAGAGGAGAAATAGTAATTGAAATCGAAGATGATGGTGCTGGATTAGATATTGATGCAATTCGGGCTAAAGGTATTTCAGATGGTCTAATTGATGAATATACTGATTTTACAAGATCTCAGTTGGCAACTCTAATTTTCAGACCTGGTTTCTCTACAGCAAAGGAAATTACGGAAATTGCTGGTCGTGGTATCGGCATGGATATTGTCAAGAGTACAATTGATGAAGTCTCAGGAACCGTTGAAATTCGAACTAAGAAGGGAGTGGGTACAAGATTTATTATCAGAGTACCTCAAACATTAGCCATAATTGAAGGATTGATTGTTCTTATTGGCAATGTGGAATTTGTGATCCCGGTGTTAAATGTTGAAAAAATCTTTAGTATTCGGGATCCGGCAATTGAAATTCATGAAGGCAAGAAATATTTAAATTGGGAGGGCCATAGTGTCAGAATTGTCGATCTTAAAGAAAAACTAGCTGTATACACTGTTGATAATAACCAAACAAATGGTGATCCAGCAAAAGATAAAGAGGATACCAGTCCTAAAATAAGAACAGCTAGAAAATCTCGAGAAAAGGTGATACTTTGGGAAAGAGCTAGTAAGCGCGTGGGGTTACTTGTTTCTAATGTACTGGAGCAGAGAGAAGTCGTAACCAAACAGATGGATGGTGTTTCTCAAAAAATAAAGGGATTTTCTGGAGCAACAATACTCGGGTATGATCAAGTAGCCTTAATCATTGACCCAGATAATATTGAAGCTGTAAATTAAATTGTTCGATACGAGCAATTATTTTTGGTAGTACAATTAGTAAATCGCATTTGTCCTATGAGTAATTATATTTACTACTATAAGTAAAACCCAAATAACTAATATAGATTATCTAAGGGTGCAGTTAATAGTGGGACAAAACTTTGATGAATTTTCAGATGCTGGATATCAAGATTTCGAAATCGAGGCTTTCCAGGAGATAAGTAATATAGGCGTAGGTCACGCTGCAACTGCTCTCTCCCAATTACTCCATCGAAGAGTTGATATGTCGATACCAAAGGTTGAATTGATCCATATGAATGATTTGGGTGAAAGAATTGCCGGTACATTAGAGACTGCTGTGAGTGGCATATTAGTGGACACAATTGATGAAAATCAGCATATGCTAAATTACCTCTTGATTTTCAACAAGAGTTCGACTAAGAATATTCTAAAAATCCTAAAAACCGGTCAACCCCCCGAAAATCTAAAGGAGATCGATGCTATTGGTCGTTCGATAATCAAAGAGACGGGGAACATCTTACTTTTACATACCATATCTGCGATTAATAGTTTTACCGAATCTAAATGGTTCCCCAAACCCCCCCAACTATCAATAGATATGGTCGGTGCAATGATTGAAGAAATAATCGGGCGAGATTACAATATGAAGAGTAAATTCCTCTTGGTAGAATGCGATGTTTTCACAGAAGAGGAAAACCTTAAGGGAATTATAATCCTGTTGCCTAGTGATGAATCAAGAAGAAAATTGATGAGCAGATTGTACGGTGAGGATATTTACGATACGGAGATATAAAATTGCAATTCCACTCTGCTCGGATTGGAGAGATTATTGTCGCTAGAACACCAGATATATTGGAAGCACTAGCATTAGGTAGCTGTATTGCTATTTTTATTTATGATCAGCAGATAAAATTGGGTGCTTGTTCCCATATCTTACTCCCAGCATCAAAACAGTTCGGTGTAAATACTAAACTAGGCAAATATGCCGATACTGCAATTCCTGAAATGATACGGATCATTAAAAATAAAGGTGGTAAACAAGAACGCTTTATTGCAAAAATTGCCGGTGGTGCACGTATGTTTGAGTTAACCGGCAAACATGACCATACCTTGGATGTTGGAAAAAGAAATACCGAAGCAGTAAGAAAAGCATTACTATCAAATAATATCCCCATACTCGCTGAGGATACTGGTGCTGATTATGGTCGAACAGTAGCATTTGATTTAGAAAGTGGTGTCCTTACCGTAAAAAAAGCCTTGCAAAAAGTTGTTAGGCGGATTTAGAAATCCTGAGACTTTAATAAAATCGTTAATCTAGAATTTATTATTATTTTTGAACCGGCGGTGAGTGTAGACCCCAGACGTTTCCAAAACAATCTTTAAAATTCGCTGCAAATCCAATTTCAGGTGCAATCTCGTATTTTTCCCTGGTTTGTTCACCACCGGCCTTTTTAACAATGTTCATAGTACTTTCAATATCATCGACTTCCATAGTGACAACAATTTTGTTATCCGGAATTTCATCCACTTTGAAAAGTCCTAAACTTGGTCTCTCGGGATGTTTTTCATTATGTACAAGAATGTATTCCTCACTCCAGTCCTGCATTATTCCGTCCCAGTTAAACACCTTGCCATAAAATTCCTTAGCTTTAGCAATGTCTGTGACCGGGATTTCTACGTGTGAAATATTTGATTTTTCCATTGTTTTTTCCTCTGTATGAGTTGTTAACTACAACTCATCCAAATTATCTAATATTTGCAAATTTATAATTAATTTGTTACCAGCATGTAACTTACATAATGACCTTTTCATTTATATACGATACATGCTTAGCCGTTTTTGTTTGAGGTTTGTACGATTCACCCTTTGTTAGAGATTTACCCAAATTAGGAATATTAGAACAAAATAACTCGTTCATCCGGTAAATCCGAATATGCGAAATATTTTAAAATTCTAACCTTTTTCCGAAAATGATTATTCTTTCTTACATTAAAAGTATAATAATTATATTATTATTGTTAAACAGGCTTTTGCAATACAATTATACTGATTTAATGTCGGAAATAATAATTTTGTTGATGATTTCGATGCGGATACTTAGATTAATATTACTGACGATTATCATGTTAAGCCCTATATTTGTTGCTACAGCTATTAAACAACCATATGACTCAGCAAAGATAACTGATACTGATTCTCCAAAATTAAACTTCTTTAGAGGTGAGACGAGTGAATTCGATGTAAATGTTTATTTTGTTGGTACAGGTTCTGTTGCTCAAGATGAAATTTTATCAGATAATGGGGTGTACAGGATCAAATCAAATTTTGCTTTTACACCAATTATAATTAAAACTAATATTACCGGTTATACAAGCTGGAATCTAGGTAATGAATCTCTAATGATTGCTGGAGTTTCACAGGAGGCAAGTTTTGGTAACCATACGGCAACCTTTGGTCAGATATATGTTTTTGTTGATGGTACAATCAGGCTCGTAAGAGGAGTTGAATTAGGTATATTAGGATTATCTGCAATCATTCCCCAAGGTGATCATACCGTATCATTATTGTATATTGGAAAAGATGAAGAAAAAGGGATAGTATATGATCATGAAGATTTTACGATACAAATTCGCAAAGAAGATGAGGAATTCGATGAATATGTGACTAGAAAAGTACAATTAGATCTAGA
>CAZRLL010000144.1:9767-10348 GCA_964600735.1 uncultured archaeon | reverse complement strand
AAAACAATCAAGTTGAAACTTGGGTTTGCAGAAAAAAACGCATGAAGTGAGTAAAATTAAATAAATTGATTTTGAAGGAATTTGTAATATTTTGAAAATGAGAAATTTAGGCAGGAATTAAACCCGCCTATTTATTAGATTGATTTATTATTTTCTTCTTCTTACTATAGACACAACCGCAATTGGAATTAGCATCAAACTAAGTGTTTCGGTTATTGATGGTCCTAGGAAACCTTCTCCATCAGAAACAGTCTGCGTTTTGGTATAGCCAACTGTATTGGGTGATGCACCAACTGATGAAGAGGCTGAATAAGCTGCCGCAGATGAATCTTGGGTAGCTGATTTTTGACTCTGCTGTTGAGCTGCCGCACCAGCTGATAGACCAAGTAATGATGCAGCTGTAGCGGATAATGATAGGCTCACGCCTGAATCAACCGTTGCACCTAATGAAGACTCTCCATTTATTACATATTCTGCAACTGCAGGTGGTAATGAAGGATCTTCTGATTCTATTTTCAGCGTAATTGTGATTGTTGCAGTCTCTTCAGGAGCTAATAGAATGCCGGATACTTCAACGAAAT
>CAZRLL010000144.1:0-9757 GCA_964600735.1 uncultured archaeon | reverse complement strand
TGAAGATGCACTTACTAAAGTAAAGTCACTTGTTGAGAATGCTTGTTTTATTCGTGCTGTTGTATCAGCTGAACCATCATTTTTTACATTAATTGTATAAATGATTTCATCACCAACAAAAAGTCCTGTAGATGGACTAATTGAAGATGTTAAGGTCACTCTAGCCTCTGGAATTGCAGGGGCTTTAACTTGTGCTAGGGTTTTTAATAATGCACCTGTTAAAGTTGACATTACAAAATGTTTTGTGTCTCCACCACCTTCAAAGACAATTGTATCCGTATCATAAAGGTTCAAGAAATCAGGAACTGTCAAGTGATCGACATTTGTCTCTGTACTGGTAAATTCAACCACTGCGAATACGGGGTGATATCCTAAGAAGCTATTTGCTTCTGGAACAGTGTGATTTATCTGGGTTGAAGCTCCACCAGCTAATGTTGGGACTTCAATCACCGCAAATTCTTCAACTCTCTCAAATCTCCAATTTCTACCCAAAGAAGTATGGAACAGGTGAACCTTAATACCAGTTGCACTAGCAGAGCCAGTATTGGCCAAATCAACTGTTACTTCAACTGGATCACCTACAATATATGTTGAATTATCCAGTTCAACAGTTGCGCTAATAACTGCTTCATCATCAGCAATTTGGATATTCTGTCCGTTGGAGAGTCCGAAGAAAGGGAATCCTTCGGCATTCTCCCAGGTAAATGCCATACCCATTGATCCATAGGCTTCAGATACAGCATCCAAACCTAACGGTGAGGCCTCGTTGAGCCCCCAAGAGATTGGCCTGCCATTAAAGTCCACATTATGTTCATCCGAAACCACTTGGAAGAAGTATTGCAATACTTGATTGTAATCCTGAGCCTTTGAGGTCATAGTGGCACTTGGATAACCATTCTCGGGATCATCAACAGTGAAGTATGGCAGTGCTAATCTATCTGTGGTAGTTGGGATATCATTAATACTGAAAGATAATGAGGTTTTATTTCCAGCAATCATCGATGGTACAGATGCCTCTAAAAACCATGTATCCCAAGTTTCTGCTTCATTCTTAGCCACAGTTCTCTTAAACAAGTTGAAATCTCCTTTATCAAAGATGAATTTATCCCTCTGTTCATAAACTGAATGTAGAGTGTTGTTAAATACATCAACTACTACTTTTTTCAGGTTACTTTTAATATGAGCACCTATACTTACTAGATCTGATTGAAGTGATCCAATATCTAGAAGAGTACCATCCCAAGTTATTGCCGGCATTCCTGTAACTATATGCTCATCCACGGCATCGAGGAAAGATTGTGGAAATCCACCTGCACTATCAATTTTAATAAGAACCGATGATGAGAATGCATCTATCAATGTAATTGAGGTAGTTGCAGAATTCCAAAATACTTTATCTGTTGTTCCTAAATCGACATACCATCCAGTTAGAGTAAATGCAGTATGTGGAAATCCTGGTAGAGCACTAGCTGCACCGGTTGGAAGTGTGACATCTATAATGTAATCCGTTGAGAAAACTGGATCTACATCATATACATCCTTAATTGCCCAAATTGTAAGGTTCTTCTCACTAAATTTATCAAAGTCAGGTCCCACAGGGAAACTCAACGTAACATCTGTCGCAGTTGCATCTCCTATATTTTCCAGATTAAACACTGCATCCAAAACTCCATCCTTACTCAATTTAGTCTGATTTATTACTAAATTATTCTGAACATTGGGGAAACCATAATTTGCACCCAGTGAAAATGAAACAGCAAAATTACTGCTTGTTCCAAGATCAAACGCCGCAATAGGATGACGTAAGTCCCATTCCATCTGACCCGTCACATGGGGTAAGGGGTTTGAGGTTGCTGGACTTATTGTAGTTACTGTAATTGGATATGGGATAGAAAATAAGAGTCTACTTAATCCCACAGCTGGACTAGTTACTGCATCAACTGTTTGACCAAACACATTCTGTGTGGAAAGTGTGTACACTGGAGTCGATCCAGACATTGTTGACGTAATACCGTCAGCTTTGACCCAACCCATTCCATAAGATCCAACTCGTCCATTATCCAATTTTCGTACACCATAAGCTGCCCATCCAACAGGTGCAGCTGTAACGGTCGCCTTTTTCATTAATGCTGAAAATCCTTGATTGCTAATAGCCTCCACATCTCCAGCAACTGCGTCAAACGCGGTAGTGCTATCAGCATGGAAGATATATATATCATAATCTCCAACACCAACTGAGGCATATAGGAGACTAAAACTAACACTATATTTAGTTTCAAATAATCCTTTTGCATTGTTGGCAGGAGTGAATGAATCAGATAAAGAAGCAGGATATGCCAATCCTAGAGCCAGTCCATCTGGGAACCCAGAAGGAGCTCGATTGAGATAATCATCGTAGTTTGCTTGATTAGTATAAATCAGCATCCACGCATCAGCTTCAGTCAACCCAGCAGAACTATCAGCCACTGGGGGGGTACCGGCTCCACCAAATACATGAACCATTGCATAAACAGAGGTATCGAGACCTGGAACTAGTTTTGCAAATTCAATACTTGGTGTAGAACTTAAAGTAGTAGTTTGTATTTTTGGAATTTGTGCAGGTATTGCAGCAGTAGATGAAGTAAACATCAGCAAAACTATTGCAAATGAAACCATTAAAATCCCGTTACTATTTTTATTGCCCATCGTATTTCCTCAGGTAATCTTATTCTTTATAGAAGAGATCATTCTTAATAAACACTCCTTAATGAATTTGAAATATAATTTTTTCAAATTTATTTAAAAAGTATTTATAATACAGATTTCTTGTATTTTCAATAATATCACATGATAATAAATTATTAAGTAATTAACGTGTTGATTACTGTTCAAATATTTGAGTATATGGCTCGGCGCCGATTTGTGATTAATTAAAATCTCCACGGAGAAATTTCTTTGCCGTATCTAATCCATTATCAATATCAAGTTTATTTTTTAATAAGCTTTCAATTATACCTGCTAAAAATGCATCTCCCGCCCCAACATACGTTAGCGGTTCGTTTTTTAAAGATTTTACCTGATATTTTACAATATCATCACCTTGGAAAAGTTGCACAGCTGATGAAGTATGGACGATTTTTGTATTAAATTTAAAACTAGTAAATTCTTGATTTTCTTCTTCATTGCAACACAAAATGATATGGTTTAGTTCAGATTCTATTTCACCCATTTGATTTAGTAAATTTAACAAGAAATTTGTGTCCTTATGACTTTTTACAGATCCTGGTTCTAATATTACTGGATTTTTTAAATTGTCCTCCTCTAAGGCCTGAGCATTTACATTTTTCTCGCTTTGTAATTCATCATAACTCCAATCACAGGATGCTAACCACTGACAAGACACCCATTCAGAACTTGATGGATTTAATCCCCAGTTAAGATATACGTGAAGGGGCGAATTTTGCCATAATTGATGAATTTTGGGGGACCAATCGGATTTCCTTAAATCTCCTCTTATACAGTTAAACTGAATTTCACCTTTTTTCCACGTGATCCCAACTGTATCATTAATTCGATCATTAATGGAGATGAAGTTTGTCAAACCTCGTTTCCCCAGAAGGATTTCAAATTCATTATTTGTTGGGACTACAAGGATATTATCAACATTTAATTTATTCAAAACAAAGGCTACGTTGGTTCCATTCCCACCAGCAACTTTGCTAATGGTTGACGAACGATGATGAAATCCAGGTGGTGGTAGTGCATCCTCTAATTTCCCGGATTTATTTTGGACTCGAACTAATGTATCAATGAATGCTGGATCGAAACCAATAGCTAACATCTTACTTCTCAATGAAATTGAATATTTACATCTGTTTGCTTTTGATATATAGATTAGTTTGTTTTATAATTATTATTGGATTTATTTATTTTTACAACTAAATATTATTTATTCAAATGATATAATGATCTATTCCGGATAGTTTAATAATAATAAATCTGAAAAATTTAATTTATTATTTCTCTCAATCTCTTCTCTAAGTCGCCATCCATCTGTAATTCTAATTGTTCTCCAGTTTCTATTTTTCTAACTGATACCACACCTTTTTCAATATCTTTTGGTCCCAGTAATAGCACCAGTGATATGCCAGTATTGTCTGCACTTTCAAGATGACGCTTAACTCGCCAATCAAAGGGATTACAAATTATTTCAAAACTTTGTTTTAATCTATTTGCCAGTTTTATTATATCAGGAAAAACCTCTTTTTTAATGGGTGCAAGATATAATTCTGGGATTTTATGAAGCTTAGGTGGAAGAACATCCTGTTGTCTCAACATTTCGAGTAACACTGTTTCACCCATTCCAAATCCAGTTCCTGCAAGAGGTGAACCACCCAGATCAGCAACGAGATCATCATATCTCCCTCCACCACATAGTGCTCTAACTATTTCACCAGTTACATCAAATGCTTCGTAAACAATACCTGTATAGTAGTCTAACCCTCTAGCTAGACTGGCATCATATATAATTGGCTGAATTACATCATACGCTATTAGATAATCTGTTAAGTGAATTAAATCATCCAATGCTCCATGACATTCCTTTGGTAATTCAAGCTGTTGTACCAACTGGATAAATTCGCTTGGAGTACCTGAAATACTAGTAAGATTAAATAGAGCTTTAGATTGCTCACCATCTAAGCCTGATGCTTTAAATTCCTGAATTACAACCTTTTCCTCGATATTATCAGCTTTATTGATTAGTTCTATTATTTCTTCTTGGCAATTGGAAATTAAACTATCTCGATATTCTCCAGTTGAGGTTAACAATCGTCTATACAATAAAGCCCCGTCAATAGCATTCTTTGGTTCGTATCCGGCGTCTTCGAGATAATTTTTTGCATATGTTTGCATATATGCCATTTTTTTATCTATAACCGGAATGATCTTTAATGGATCAATATCAGAAATTGATGAAATGAATGAATTCAATAATTCTCTATGATTGATGACCATTCTAAACTGACTATCTTTCAATCCACAAGCTCTGAATATATCAACGGCAACGGCAATCGTTTCAGCATCCGCTGTTAGCGAGTCTTCGCCAAGAATATCTACATTTAACTGCCAAAACTCACGTACACGACCTTTTTGAACTGTTTCATCCCGAAATAATCTAGGGATGGAAAACCACCTTATGGGTCTCTTATATCTTTGGTGGTCTTTTGCAAGCATTCTAGCCAAGGTAGGTGTCTGTTCGGGCCTGAGAAGTAATTTCCGATTCGATCTATCACTTAATTGGAATATCTCTTTCATCAAATCAGCACCTGATTTAGCCTCAATTAGTGCTAGAGACTCAACACTGGGACCTTCATACTCTTCATAGCCATATTTTTGCGCAACATTTCTCATTTTTGAAATTACAAAATTAATTTCACGCCACAATTCTGGATAATAATCCCTAAACCCGGGTAGACCAGTTAACAGGTCTATATTGCTCATCATATTTGATTAAAAAATAACAATTTAAATTAATAGAGGAATGCAACTTGATTACTTAAAGCAGAAATGAATGAATTGTGAACACTTCAACATCATTCCAATAAAATTATGAAGCTACCTTTGATTGGGAAAATAAGTTGGATATCAATTGGATAAAAGTTATTATTATGGTAACCTTCCCTTATTCGTTGATTTATATTGCTTATTGGATGAGGAATAGTGGTAAACCTGCATGGAGCATAAGAAAGTTTATCCACACGCTAGGGTTAACGATTTTAGGAGTTTACGGTTCTTTTCTTGACACAATAGAAGAGATTTTTATTGTTTTGTTATTATTTTCTATTACGCTTTTAATTTTTACACTTATTCCTCAAATTCGATTGTTTTTTAGTTTAATTGAGATGGGAACGAGGGAGGGAGAAAAAGAAATTGAATCAATGATCAATACATCCCTTACCTTTCTTTCCATGCTTGTATTGCTTTTGGTAATGATAGATAGTAAATGGATATTCTTAGCTGGAGTGTTGTCAGTAGCTTTTGGAGATGGATTAGGTGAGTTTATAGGCAAACCATATGGCAAACATAAATACAAAGTCTTCGCCCCAAAATCACTCGAAGGATCATTTGCTGTATTCATCGGGACGTTGTCAGGTATATTTCTTTCCCACTTATTCCTTAACTCCGACTCTTTACCACTCAATTATGTAGCAATATTTATCGTAGTGTCCTTCATTGCAATGATTATTGAAGCTATATCTATCTCATTTTTGGATAATGTATCCATGCCTTGGATTGTATCAGGAATTTTGTGGTATTTTATTTAACATTTTTAATCAGATAAAAAATATTCTCCCAATACAGATAATTGCTCCTATTGTATTTAGACAATTTTTTACACTAGTATTTTTTATCTCTTAATTATGTTTTGGAGGAAGAATAAAGAAGAAAAAGCAATAAAATTAGAATTACCTCCATTAGAAGAACTAGAGCGCTGGGTTCACACATTGATTATTGCTCTAGAATTAGAAGAAGGTAGTTTTACAATCTTACCTGCATTTGGTGGAATCTTACTTTTTATAAAAGACGAAGGGATTTCTTGGATCCCATATAGGGAAATCCAAGAGGCTCTTGGTAAGGTTGATAAAATCGAGCTCGCAGATACATCTACTATACTAGGTGCTGCAGCAGTAACAGTAGCTGCTGGATCTGGTGGTGTTTTACTGCCAATTATACTTGTTCGCGGTTTATTAAAAGGATCCTATCGAACTATTACCAATCCCCCTCCGAGTATCTCTAGAACTTTTTTGAAATCAATGATAAGAGAGGTAATTATTGAGGAGCGAAAAATTTCTTCTAAATTGTTAAAAACTTTTGAAGAAGATCCCTATTTAGTAAATTCAAAAACGGAAGTAGAGTTGCAAACCCATAAGATTTACATCAATAAAAAATTTCTTGATTATGCGGGAAAAAAAACACGAGCCGTTAGAGTAGCCTATGGAATAAAATCATTCTTTATTCGAAGTATAGAGGCTGTTTTCTCTATACCCCCGCAATCTGATGTGAAAAAATTTGGTGAGATTTTGGAAAGCCACGATATTTCAGTTCTTTGGAAACCAATTGCTGAAAAATTAGAAACTAGTAAAGACAATGCAATTAAAATAGAAGAGTAAATTACTCTCTTTTTGATTATTAATGAAACCCGACAACTAAGTCTACTTGTTTCCAAAATTCGGGTAAACTGGTAAAATTATCCAGCACCAAATCAAGTAATGACACATCACCCCTTAACTGATCTGCAAATGAATTTGGCCAAGCAGCAATTATATGCACACCACCTTCTGCAAGTGACCCCAACAACAACCCCACCCTTTGAGAGTTTTCTTTCACTATGCCAAGTAAGGCCCAGATTGCTAGACCGGTTTTATCTTCTCCCTTATCAGAAATTATTTTCTTTAGATTTCGAAAAACAGAGTAGTGGGGATATTTTTTTGTATTTTTTAATAAATTATCAATAAATTCCCGATCAATTGTGGGTTCACCAACAATATTGCTTGTATCGGTGAACTGAAGTTCGAGATCATCATCTTCAGAGCTGTTTGATCCTTCTAAGCTTAGTTTCCAGTTTAATTCCATGCGTATCATAATAACTACAATATTTTTATTATTTGTTGATCCGAAAGAGTAAGAATTCAAAAAGAAAACATTAAATTTCAGAATAATCCAAAAATACCTATAGATTTACAATGAATATTTTTGATAAATGCTCTCTATTATTCCTATTCATTTTTTCAAGAACTTGGCTTGCATTTTTCAGTGGGAATCCAGTTGGTGTAGATGCTTGGGATTATATGTCATGGGTAGAAATTTCAGCAGATTCTGGTTGGCTAAACCATGCGCCTCTGCATGTTCCGGGATTTTATGCGATTCTTACTCTGTTATCAGTATACACTGGTATTGAGATAATAGCAATGTATGTCTATATTTTTCCAATTTTAGGAGCAATAGCCTTATGGAAAACCTTGAATCCACTTATATCAGAATATCGGTGGGGAATGTATTTTGCCGCGGTATATGGATTTTTTGTAATAAGAACATCTATGATTATTCCAGAATTACTCGGTTTAATAATGATACCCAGTGCTATTTTAGCATTATCACTATACGAAAGTGCTATTACAAGAAATCAAAGAATATCTTATGGGGTTGTTTTAATATTACTAAGTTTAACAACTCTCCTTTCTCACCATTTATCGGGCGGAGTCTTATTACTTATATTTTTATCCTACTCAACTTATCACCGCGATTGGACCTTGCTACTGCTAAGCTTTATATTGACACAGGTTTCTCTGTATTTTTGGTATATGGCAGGATCGTTTCCCTTAGATCTAATTTCTTTACTAATTAAAATCTCGTATCCTTTATTGTTGATAGGAATGGCGATTATATGGCTATATACGAAAACCAGCCATAATTTAACATTTCAGGGATTCAACCGGATTTATTCGAAGTATATCTGCATAATTCTGATGATATTACTGTTAGCATTTTTTGTATTTATTTCAAAATCAACAGAGATTAGTTGGATGACTCTTTTTTACTGGTCCCCAGCATTAGTTATTATACCGGTTAGCCTTGTTGGGATCCAAAATGCTAAGGAAAGAAAAGATTTTCCTAAAGACCTACAGGTTGCTTGGTCAGGATCTATATTCCTTTTAATATTATTTTTATCAATTTTTCCTGTTGTCCGACCAATCATTTCAAGATTAATTGTGTTTGAAATCCAGTCATTAATACCTCTATTTGCCTTGGGAATGGGTATTATCATAGAGCAAAGTTATGAAAAGGAGAAATTCAAAACTTCATCAATCATTATCATTGGATTACTATTATCATTGACACTGTTTCATTCTTACCCAAACCCTGATGCTTGGTTTAGAACTGAATTTAGATATTATGATGAAGAAATTGAAATCGCAACTTTGAGTGGGTATTGGCTACCACCTGATGTAATTTTAGATAGTGATGACAGAATAGGTGTGATGTTCAAAGGAGTTAGCAATAGGGAGTCTACATATGGTGAATATGAAGATAGCTGGTTATCAAGATATTTAACAGATAATGATTTTCGTGAAATTCCTTCAAATATCTCAATATTAATTACATTTGTGATAATTGAAACAGGTTATTTGATTGGTAAATTCATTCATGGTGAAGACCGAGGTGCATCCGATGTATCATTATTATTTGATGTTAGTATACTTGATTTTCTTAATAAATATTTATCTAAGCCAATGATTTCAGGAGAATGTGCTTTATGGGTCAATTACTAATTGTATCGTAATTTGAATTTTGATTTGAAATAAGTAATCCTTGTCAAGGACATAGGAATTAATTATTATAAAAATTAGGTGGGATTAGGAGTTAATTATGGCTGCATCTGTTAGTGGCATTCAGAATTTTGCCAAAATGAATGATAAGGATAAGGCATATCTTGTAAAATTGATTGGAACAATATTTGCAGCAATAATTGCAGGGATAATATCAGGCACCCAATTTTCACCAGATTCTAGTTTTAGTGCAAGTGACTCTGCGACTACTGGTTGGTTAATATGGATAATATCGACTCTTCTGCTTTCTTGGTTCATTAAATTCAAGTACAATTTGGAAGGCATGACAAATCTACAGATCGTTCGACATGGAATAATGATTGGCTTGTTGAATTATGTCTTCTTCTGGACAGTTGTCTTTAATTTTCTACTATTTTAATTATTAATAT
>CAZRLL010000143.1:0-10380 GCA_964600735.1 uncultured archaeon | reverse complement strand
TCAAATGCGTCTTTTCATCCAAATCCGAAATTATAATTAATTAGACAAATGTTTAATAGATCTAACATATGATACGACAAAATTTGTAAGAAGATCAAACAAAGGAAACTTGATGATTTTAATTTACGAGTTCACGGATGTCTCTACAATAATATTGGAGATCTACCTCTACCTTGTCATCATTTTGTTATCCGTGAGATTTACCGCGGAAAGGAGATGATCTTCTGTCAAGACGACTATGTTGTTGAGTTTAAATAAGATCCTGAAAAATTTCGCAAATCAGTTTATTTCAAGCTCAACTTTCAAGATTTACCTGATTCGGAAAATTAGGAAATGGTATAATTACTATAAAATGCATAGATAATGCTGGAACCTATTAAATTTAAGAAACAATAATTGTATAGTAAAGATACTATAGCGGAAAATCATTATAAAGTAATTTTGATATGATCGTTTAATGTACGCAAAAGAAGTAAAAAATGCGGAGTTGATGGAAAAGATACAATTATCATTCATGGAAGCATTGTTAATTTTTGTTTTTACTATTTTTATTGGCATCATTAACGCACTGGATATTGTTGATTTTAACAGAGCCGAGTTACTCTTCCATCTTCACTCTGGTACTATCGGGTGGTTGTCATTAGCCGCAGTAACCTTACTTGTGTGGTATTTTACCGGAGAAAGAGATCTTGATGAAGAAAGCCTTGAAATGGCAAAGAATGTTTTGAAATTTGCCCAGATTATTATTCCAATATACGTTGCATTGTTTTACATAGGTTTTTCACTAGCAGAGGGAGAAGATATTTTCAGATTTATCCCTAGTGGAAGTGGAGGAGATGGCTACTTCATCTTATTAATAATCGGTGCACTCCTAGCAACTGGTGTTTTCGGATTTACTTGCTATTTTGGTTTTGTGGAACTAGGTAAAATCGATAAGAAGACCACACCACATTATCTGTTCATTGGTGCCATGCTTACTTCTACATACGGTGGGATCTTTGGTATGATACTTGAAATACAGAATTTTATGGGCGAATCTCTTTTCGATGTAGATGCTGGACAAGATGGAACTGCGGCTCATGCTGCAGCTATGGAGGCAGGGTTTCTTTTCATGTTTATTGCAGCTGTTCTGGAATGGCAGATAATAGGCGATAAGATGGAGAAAATCTCAATCCGTGGTTATATACAAGCTGGTGCCTTGTTCCTTGCAGGTTTAACAGTTGCGATTGGTGCTGGTTTTAATCTGGAACCCCTATTGATGTTGAATTTACCGCTCTTACTCCTTGGTTTTGTCTTAATCGCAATTCGAGTACTAATAAAAATTGATCCAAAGAGCATAATTGGTACTGGACCAGATCGATTTTTTATACCTGCAGCCATTGGCTTGACATTTTCGGTTATCTTCTTCCTTTATGTGGTAAACAAAATTCTGGGGGGTACGGATCCCACCGAATTATTTGAGAGCCCATGGTTTATTGGACTTGCACTATCAAATATTCATTCATTGTTTGTAGGTGGGGCAACTGGAGTTATTTTTTCCTCTATTTTAGTATTAGTCAATAAAGCTGATGAAGAGAATAAACAGTTGGAGAACATAGGGTTTGTTTTGATGTATGTGGGGCTCCTTGGATTTGTTATCACTCTTCTATATAGAGGTAATCTACAAGAAAAGGGAGATTCTGGAGCTGATGATGTTGGAACTTGGATTGCAGCTTTGATGGGCATAGGACTATATATGATAATCTATACTCTTTTCACCAGATTCAGAAAAGTAAGGAGTTCAAATTAACAGAATAACTACTGTCTTCAGAAATAAACAAATACAATTTCATTTTTTCTGAAAATTGTGAGAAAGGCAATTACATATTTTTCAGTCTTAATGCTATGTTTGTTGATCATTCCAATTGTTGGAGAAGGACAAGACTCTAGCCCTACAACACATGAGATAAATGTCAGAAATTACTCATTTTCTCCAGCTGAGATTCAAATTGATATCGGAGATATAGTGGTTTTCAAGTGGGAAGATGGGTCATTACAACATAATGTGGAAGAAGTAAGTAATTCTAAAAAAACATCTTATGATAGTGGATTCCGATCAGGGGACCCGGAAAACGGACCCACACAATGGACTTTACCAAGTACATATACCCAGGAAAATATTACTCTGTTTTACATCTGTGGACCACACGTAGTATCACACAATATGCGAGGAAAAATTATTGTGGGGAGTGGCTCGGAAGAAATTGATGGTGGTGGGGGAAAATTGGGAATGATACTTGCTATTTTTCTTGTAACCGGCGTAATTATATTTGCGATGATAGCATACTTACAAAAACAAAAAAAGTCTGCATAGAGTTTAATTTGGACATCAAATTAGTTTAATCAATTCAAAATCTTTTAGACATATCTCATTTACTTATGATTATGATTTTATGTTTCTAGATAATATTCCATTTTCTGTTATTCTAAAAATAAAAAACTATCAACCCTATCATGTATTCTTTCAATTCTTTTAATTACATCTAATAAAAAACTAGAACTAGTGGTTAATTTAGCTAAGTATCCCAATCCTCTCAGGTTATTCACTCAAACCCGAGATACTTGGTTTACAAAGTTTGTCGAATCAATGAATGTACCCATGCATATATTCACTTCAATTAGGGATACCCAGCTAGGCCAATTAGTGTATGCAATTGAGACTCATAGATTGAAACAAATAAGAGCAGGTGAGGATCCAGGACCATCTTTTCTCTCAGGTGATTCAGTGTCATCTTTTATCCCACTTCTTCAGACTACTAAAATGATGCAAGATTTTCTAAAAAAAGAAGAAATTGGTATCGAAACCTCAAAAATCAAGAAAGAATTCCTAACTAACGAAATAATTAGAGAATTTAAAAAAGTAAAAAAAACTGATAGTGATTGGTTCACTACTCTTGATGAAAAGCAGCTGGATATCCTGTATATACCAGCAGCAAAGGTTATTCTTGAAGTAATCGTACCGATGATTGGAGAGAAATTGGAGTTAGAAAAAATTGATGAAATTATTGAAAAAATAAAAGAACTTGATCCTAATTTCGGAAACACTCTGTTCAATATATGTGATCCCACTGTTTATAACTCAATTCTAGAGGCTACTTGGACAACAGATAAAGATGATGACAAGACAAGATTAATTCCTACTGAGGATGAAGAACCAATAAAATTGCATTACAATGACTATCATACTAGGACAAATGTATTGCACTCTTTTGTTCTCGAGCTAATTCGTATCATTGAATCTGGAAAGAAATATTCACTTAACTTTGATTATATTCCTCAACTCCTAACGCTTGAAATGCTAATAATGATACCACAGCCAGATAAAACCAGACTACCACTAGTTAAGCAACATTTGGATGAAATGAAAAAAATCGAAAATGAGTACCCTTCTGAATTCTGGGAATTACCGTACTTGAGTTATCAGGCTTTTTCACATGTACTTGAACCCCAGCAAAGAATGTTCCATAAACTTTACAAAAGTATAGAAAAGAACTTTAAACAAACAGCTCGAACCTTCTGGAAAAAAATATTAACAAAATTGCAGAGTGAGGAGAAAAAAATTAGGGATAATAGCGAAAGTTTATTGCCATTACTCTGGTGTCATTTTCGAGTAGTTCAAGCTCAAGCACAACAAATATCACAGAATAAAGAAAAGACCCATCAAAATTATGCTTACAGGGCAATGTTACGATTTGAACATATATTTTGGCAACAAGGAAAAGAATACATGTTAGATAGTGAATATCATAGTAAGATACATTTTTGGTCTACCTATGCATCGATTGCCAATAAAGAAATTCGTTCATCCAAGGATAGCCTTGATTCATTTAATCAATTTGATAACTTATTTATGAAAACTAAAATTTTGACAAACAAAACACAAAGGAAAAAATACGATATTACTCTTCGTGATCATAAATCGGTTGTACAGACCGTACTTTCATATGGAATTGAAGGAAAAGATGTTTCAATCTATCCAGAATTAAAGGAATATAATAAACGATTTGAACAAATTCTGGATCAAATCGAAGAAGAAACGGATGATTATCCCGATATTTCTTTAAACGAAGAAAGAAATGCTGTAAAATCAATTTATGATTATTTGGAAAAACCACTAATTAAGGATGAAACTCCAGCTCAAGAGAGAAGAGGTCGTCCTGTTAGAAGATTACGACAATAAAATTATTATCTGTAATTCAATCCAAACAATCTCGGCCATAGTTTGTTAGTACTTCTTCTTCATTTATTTTTTGTTGATCTTTATTAATTCCTCTTTTTGGGTTTATATTAACATCACCAGATAAATTACAGAGTATGGAAACTACTCCATATGAAATGCATACTGAGTTGGATACAGCTGCATTTACAGTTTATAAATCTGAGATTCCTCAATATTGAATGGATTATCATCCATTGAAAATTTTGCACCACAGCTTTTACACCGATATCGTTGGTTTTCCATCATTCTCAATCAAGGATCAACTTCCTTTTGGAACTTCTTAGTTTTTTTACGTGTAAGAATACCATGTTGTAATTGTATATGAAATATCATCGCAGTGTGTTGGAGTATCGATCTACTCAATAATGGAGCTTATACATTATTTAATCCTATTCAAGAATATTTTTGTTTTCCAAGATTTTTCTTTTTTTATTGCTAATCCATTAGAGATTACAACCTCGGGTTTCCTCAATATTTGGTTATTATACTTTATACCTATCCTGTGTGTTCGTTTTATACTATCTTTTGGCAATTCAGAATTTTCAGATGAAACAGGTAAGTGTTTTTCTAAATCTAATTTTTCACCTTCTTGAGGTATATCCAATTCTATTTCAATTTCTGTACAAATTTGATCTAGAATAAGGTTTAAACTTCTGATAAAGCCCATATTTTTATTATTTCTAGCTTGGTTTTTAAAAGTCTGTAATCCTCGATAAATAGTATCAATAATGACTATTATTTTACTCACCCATTTGATTTTAACTTCTAAATGAGGATCAGCCTTAATATTATACAATTCTTCCTTTAAATGTGTATATGCTGAATTGATTGATTTTATTTCAGTCTTATATTGTATTATTTCTTCATCTAGCTCATATATTTTATCCTCATAATCATCTAATTGGTCTCTCATTTGTATTATTTCATGTTCATATTGACCTTCTACTTTTGATAATTCAATTTTCAAATCAATCAATTCTAGTTCCTTATTTTTTAGGTGGTATGAAACTTGATCATATCGACTCTTATACAAATGCAGTTGCCCCCTCTCTTCTGTGAATACATCCATAAAATTATTCTCTGTTGTTTGTTTATCAATATCAGTCTTTAATTCATTTGATGTGATGTTTCTCTGTTCTTCACTGGAACTATGATCTACGCTTTCTTCTTCCATAATCTGTACAATTAAAGGGGGGACTGAAGTGTCTTTTTGTAACTTTGAAGACCATATTTTTGATCTATTCACATTATCAGAGAGATTACTCACTAGTTTACCAATTCATACATCTAATAGTTGAAGTTTCCTAAATTGTTATATTGTAGTGGGTATATTATTAATATAGAATTAGAAGTATAACGAATAAATACTAATGTATAAAAACACAAAATGTTTGTTTCTGTTATTAATTTAGCTGTGATCCTCATTCTCCTCCTCTTCCGGTATTTCAAATTTATTAGGCGCGTTTTGTTTATGATTTTTTAGTTAAAAATGATTTTTTCACTTTTTTGAATAGTAGTAAAACAAACCAAGAAGCCATAAAGATACCTTTTATTGCAATTTCATTGTTCATAAAATAAGTTAACTTAACTCTCTTAGGGGATAAGTATTTAATAAACGTAATTAAATATAACTTGGGTGGTATTTTGATTGGCAAACCAGGTTTAATTGTAGGAATTGATTTTGGAACCACGAATTGCAAGGTTTCATATCTTATTGTAGAAAATGTTGAAATGATTCCAAATAGTGAAGGGAATTTTGTTACACCTTCAATTGTATATTTTGATAAAGATGCATTAGATGATTTTGATGATAAAACCTTTGATCAGAGATTCAAAGTTGGTGAGAAAGCGAAACCTTATTTGGTAACTAGACCTGAAAAAACTTTTTATTCTATTAAAAGAAGGATTTCAAGTCAAGAAATGATCAATATTGATGATGTAGAAATCCATCCAGAATTTGTTGCTGCAGTGATATTTAGACAACTATTCTATGATATTAAAAAGTATCTTGAAATAGAAAAAGTGAACGCAATAATATCAGTTCCAGCAAACTATTCAGATACTCAAAGACAGTCTATTAAAGATGCGGTAGAAATAGCAGGAATTAATGTAGTTCGACTTATTAATGAACCTACAGCTGCAGCTATAACTTACGGATTAAACTTGAATGAAGAAAAGAAACTATTGATTTATGATTTTGGTGGTGGAACGTTTGATGTTACTGTATTAACAATTATAGATGGTTTCTTCGATGTAGATACCACAGATGGTGTTAATAAATGTGGTGGAGACGATATTGATAATTTATTATTAGAATTGTTAAAAGAGCATATTCAATATGAGTATAAAGTTGACATCAGTGACAATTTGGGTGTGATTAGAACATTACGGGAGGAGTGTGAAAAAGCTAAAATTAGGCTATCTGATGAATTAGAGACAAAGATTATCATACCATTCATTGACCAAGATAAAAATGGAAATGACATTAGTTTAAATTATAAACTAAAAAGGTCTGAATTTGAAAAACTAGCCATCAAAGTTATAGAAAGAACAAAAGAACCAATCGAATCTGCAATAGCAAATGCTGGATTAACATTCGAGGATATAGATAATGTTATTCTTGTAGGTGGTTCTTCCAAAATCCCACTTATTACTCAATATTTAAGCGAATTATTCCCAAAAGAAAAAATTTTATCAAATATTGATCCATTTTATGCAATCGCTATGGGTGCAGCTCTTTGTGCATTAGCTATCGAAGGTATAGGAGAAAAATCCAAGCTGGATATTGCTGATGTATCACCTCATTCTTATGGAATATTTGTTATTAATTACGGAGGTTCAATATCAAAAATAATTCATAAGAATGACAAATTACCTATTTCAAGAACTGGAAAATCTTTCACCAATAATGTAGCTTATACAACGGAACTTTCTTTCGATGTATACCAGGGAGAAGACTTTTATCCAGCAGAAGAAAATTTTTTAGGACAGTTAAATGTTGTAGTTCCACAAAAACCAAAAGGTGAAAATAAGTTTGACGTCAAACTGTCTATTGGCGAGAACTTTGGAATACTAGAATTTCAAGCTGAAAATCTAGACACTCAACAAGTATACAAAACAAAATTTATTGCAGAAGGATCGTTAACATCTCAAGAAAAATTAATGTATTCTGAATTACTTGGCAAGGATCTCGTTTATGTAAATATTGCACATAAAAATTATTCCTCTAACCATTCAATTCCAATGAATAGGAACGATACAATAAGGGATCTAATTTCCAGGATTCGAAAACATGGAATTTTCAACGAGGATCCAAGATCATCGGGAAAGCTGGCAATCCATCATAACAATACTCGTTTAGGTTTTAATACACGTATTAGAGATCTATTGACTGATTTGGAATTTGACAAATTGGATTTTGAAATCCGATAATATGAAATGTGTTTTCGAGTGATGAAATGATCGATTGGAACAAGATAGAGAAAAATGAAAAAGATTTGAAAGAATTGAAATCGATCTTTTTAAAAAGATACTTCGAAAATGATCATCAAAATCCATTCCTAGCTACCCCTAAAACAAAAAAGATCGCCTCAAGGAAAATGCATAAAATTGCGATTGAATTAGACAATATTGAAGAAATATATTATGGATGGAGACATCACTTATTTCATGGTTTTCCAACATTTACAAAATTCTTCTTAGATGATAAGAATCCAGTTGATTTTTCTTCAAGACAAGCATACATGGATTGTCTTGACCAAGAATATAATGATTCGTTAAAGAAATCTTATTTTCACACTAATTTTATAGAAGAAGCATATAATACATTAGTGGATGCTTCCTCATTATCAAAATATTTGAGATACCTTAAGATATTAAAAATATTATTTCAACATTCGAGAAAAGAAACATTACAGGATGATTTAAAACATTGGGAAGAATGTAGGGCTAAATGTAAGGAGACATCAACACTCTTATTTATCACGCGTCAATTTTATGGTGCTCTTATTGCCTATCAATCAGGTGTACCAGATCTTTACCAATTAGTCAAAATAAAAAAAAGTTATAGTCATAAGCGATTAAAACATTATTTTGATAATCTCAATCTGAAGAATGATAGTGAGGTTAAATTCTATAGTAAAGTAGGAGAGTATTTAGGGAATCAAGTCATTAGAGAGCAATATGATATCCTGATTAATTCAAACCGTAGTAAAGATGTAATGGTTGATTTTGAAGAACAAAGACAAGAGCGTTCATATTATTGGAAACATTGGACTAAACTCAAATCTTTAATTAACGAGATGCTAAATATCAGAACTGAAGATGAATATTTGCTAGCAGCTGAATTCATTAAAGAAAATCCTGATTTCTTAGATTGGTCATCCAATTCTGACAATCTTTACACTCGTCTAAATTTAAATCGTGAGCAGCTATATGCAGAAAACACTGAAAACACCTTTATCAATAGAATTATTCGGAAGGAATATATTTCTTTAGAAAGGACTCCCGAGGTGAATTTAGCCTATACGATACTTAAGAATCCTGAAAAGAGGGAAATTTACAACTTTTGCATGGAAAATTTTAGAGGATACAAATTATCGATAATTATTAATCAAAACCCTAGTATTTTGAATAAGCCTCTCCATGATGAAATACTCGAAATAATTAGTGATCAATTAAAAAATAGTAACGGGGGGAATTATGAAAGTTATATTCATGAACTTAATAAAATTCATAATAAAAAATTGAATCTTGAAAAAAAACTCAATCTAAGCTTGAATATGAAAAACTATATTGAAACTGATGAGTTTGAAGACTATGTATTTACTCATTTCTATAGATCTCTTTATATTATTATTTCAGATAACCAAGTTATTGATGAAATTGATGATTCGGAACTATTTAGATCAATTATTGAAATTGCTTCAAAATTATTTGGACTAGATTTTAATGTTGATGACTCACAAAAGAAATTATGTGTTTTTTCTATAATTACATTAATTTTCCTTGAAAAGTTATTCGAAACAATAAAAAGATCGATGACTGAAAATTTGATTAAATTTCAATACGAACAAGAAATTGACATAAAATCTATTGTTGAAAATCTAATTAATATAGAAAAAGATAAATCATTTCTGATTAAATTAAATTTGACAGATTTTAATAGAGTAGGGCTTATACTTCGTGTGGTAATGATGCAAGTTATCGAAGAAGTTTCTTTTGATGATGTTCATGAATTAATACAAAAAATATACGAACAGGAAGAAGAGATTCGCAAAATAACACGACATAGAAAAGAAATAAAATTACTCAATATCGTTAAACCTTCTGAAATAATTGATTATCTTATAAAAAATAATCCTTTTTTAGAAAACAAAATTTACATCCAGATATTAACTGAGGTAATTCAAAAAAATGGAAGAAACAAAAGACAATTGGCTCGGAGTCTAGGGATGAAACATAAGAATATAAATAGTCGTTTGAAAAAATTAACATCTTGTGGATTACTTAATAGAATTGAAATTCCAACTGAAGATAAACATCTATTGGTGCTGTATAAATTTCCAGCTGTTCTGAAAAATTATTATGAAATATTAAGGAAACATTATTGACAAAATCATAAAAAAAATCAAATATCGCACCAACAGATTAGATGAACCTGATTTATCATAGTAAATATCCTTGATTATTAAAAGAAATTTATTAATTTACAGATACAATTTTAATCAATAAATTCAAAAAAAAAATGTTTGATAGTGAATATCATAGTAAGATACATTTTTGGTCTACTTACACATCAATTGCGAATAAAGAAATTCGTTCTTCCAAGGATAGCCTTGATTCATTTAATCAATTCGATGACTTATTTATGAAAACTAAAATTTTGACTAACAAAACACAAAGGAAAAAATATGAAATTACACTCCGTGATCATAGATCAGTTGTACAGACCGTGCTTTCATATGGAATTGAAGGAAAAGATGATTCAATCTATCCAGAATTAAATGAATACAATAAACGATTTGAGCAAATTCTAGATCTAATCAACGAAGAAACGGATGATTATACCGATATTTCTTTGAAAGAAGAAAGAGAAGCTGTAAAATCAATTTATGAGTATC
>CAZRLL010000142.1:0-10395 GCA_964600735.1 uncultured archaeon | reverse complement strand
TCATTCTTTCCATCCTGATCCAGATCAGCAGTGGCCATGGATAATGTCCAATCTCTTAGCTCTTCCTCATTACTCCAGGTCTCAAATATGTGGAATCCATAGTTTACTTTCTCCTGACCGGTTATTTTTGAATATTGCAGGTTAATATCAATTCTCTTGGCCTCTGGATAAGTAGCGACTAGAAGAGAACTTGGTTGGATGTATTCTGCCTTGAACATTTGAATTTGACCATTGAAAATATCATACTGGTCCGGTGTTTGCAACATGAACATTTTAGTGGGTTGTAATGTCTTGTAGAGCGGATGGTATCCCACTATGGGATCAAAAAATTTGTTACCAAAATTATACTCATCCCAAACAAGTACAGGTTCTGTGAAATTAAGCACTCTCAAGTTGGATTCAGGATCATTATTGGTTACTGCCTTTTTCTTTTCTACCCATATTGGTTCTTCCCGTGATCCTTCATTTTCCCAATAGGTCATTCCATAGGAGACTTTATCAAAACCAAAATATGGTGTATTATACCTAGCAAATCCAAGAATTAGGTCAAAATCGTCATCGTTATCATAGTTGACCGGATGAGCATTTGTCCAGACCCTGCCTTTTGAATCCTCATTTATTGTGCTGAAATAATCGCCTTTGTAAATGAACTCATATCTGCCATATTCCCGTTGAATTGCAGTAAGAATATTCACATGCTTTATAGTTTGGATTTGTTGTATATATGCGTCATCCAAAGATAGACTCATTTCAGTCACGAGATTTTCATATGGATTAGTCCAAGAGGAGGGTTCGAATTTATCCGGATCATTAGACATTGCTGTTTCTAATAGATGCACTTTACCATTGGTAAGTACAAGATCACTAAATTCATCACCTATAAAATCAGCACCTGCAACTTTTGGCATCCAAGATGATTCTCTAAATACTCCAGGCATTACCCCAGTTAATTCAGTATTAGTTAGAGTTTTAAATCCAGTAGTCAAGTTTAACAATGGACTAAAATAGGCACAGGATTGTAAATAGGCTGAATATGTAGTATCACAAATGTCTTCAGGACTTCCAGCAGCATATGTGCCAAGTTGATCCATTTCTTTTTGAGTCAAATACCAGATGCTTATGTCATTTATAAATGGTTCAGCTGAAAGTTCACCAACACCTTCATTGGCAACAAATCCATCCCATGCCCCTAAGAATAACCAAAAACCATTCTTAATAGGGTCAATATATTTGTAAACTCCATTCCCTGGATTATTTATTTGATTAAATTCATTAGCAAATAATGTCTCAACTGGAACCAATGAAGCTGTAAAGTATTGAACTCCAAGGGATTCTCTGTTAGTTATATATTGTTGAACTGTCACTGTATCTGATAATCCAAATAACATGTTAGTTAAAACTTGGCTGTAAATCGGTTCAACATTTGGTGAAGATTGGGTGTAGGCCATAATCTTACCATTACTAGAACTAACGATAAATTCCAGATTATTTTCATTTTTGAAATTATAAAAATTTTCTGCAGCATATGAGACCATCTGACCACCACCATATGGAAGTGGTCCACCAACATCCATTGTGAATGTCTGAGATCCATAATTTACCCATGCAGGAAATCTTCCAGTCTTTTTAACAATGGCCAAGTCAAAGATATTCTTCTGGAGTTTCCATCTTTCCTCTCTCCAACTATCCCAAGAAACCTGGTAAAGTTTTTCGGTCTCATTCCAAGTAATGCCCAGTATTGCCCCATCTATTGTACCAATAAATCCCACAGGAGTTGAGCTTACATCATTCTTGAATGTTAATGAGCCAATTTCAGCGGATAAAGCATCGTAAATCGGGTTATTATAGGCTGATGTCTCAATTACATCAATCTCAAGAAAACCAGTTTTTATCTCGATTTTGATATATCGATAAAAGTTAAGATCCGCTTCAGCGAGAGTGGGATCCACCTCAACAGAATAATAAGTAGTTCCCTCAGCTTTTATATATGATGAGTTTACCTGATAATAGTCCACGTTATTCTGAGAAATTGTTATATTGAAATCATCTGGATTAATTGTCGTATCCTTTACCCATATTTTTAACTCTGGGATGGTTGGAATACCATTTCCTGCAGCTTCTTCATGCCTACCAAAATCGTATGTTGCCCAAGCTGGGGATACAACATTGGCATTGAAGGTTGTATACCGTCCGTCAGGCTGTGCTTGCTGGTTCTTCACTGAATAGCTCAAATAAGGATAAATTGGGAAGTCATAAAAATTGGTATAATTCAGAGGTTCAGGAAACTTTCCAAAAATCGAACTATTATCATAATATACATTGTAATTGAAAAAGTCCGGATCTGTTAAGACATCCGTAACCGAAGGTGCAGTATTATTAACACCAATTAACGAGCTAGAGTTTATCATCACATCAGTATACACATCCAGTGGATATATTTCTACGGGATTCGATTCCCAAGTGTCAAATGGTCTTTGTATTCGAAACAAGCCAAATACTCCATCAATATTATCCAACACATAAGCTCCTTGTCCCTGAACAGCGATTAATAATTCATTAGCTACATCATTATCCATATTTCCTCCAGACATGTCTGAGATTGGCCTGCGTATAATATTACCTGAAGACCAGATAGATTTGTAACTATTATCTTGTGTGATAGGATAGTAATAACCATTAATCGGTAACGAGCAGCCATTATTCTCTAGTAATTGAATTTCACCACTTCTCATACCCACTGTGACCTCCTTTAATCCGTCAGCATCAGCATCAGAAATGCCAAGTGCGGTAATCTGGGATGGCATTTGATGTGTATTGACCTCTTTAAATTCCATCCAGTGATCCTCACTGAAGGGATAACCTCCATGAGTATCATATTCGTACCATCTTACAGTATCACCAGTACCAACAATTATGTCTTTGCGATAATCCCCATCAGTGTCATCAACTACTACATCAAAGATCCTACCAAGACGAGGAGAAGTCCATACCAAGTCAAACATGTTTTCCATGTTGGTGACTGGATCGTAGATGTGTCTCTGTTCAAATACATATAATCTACCATCCTCACCTCCTGCAATTAGTTCGGTAAGATTATTGTAATCTGTATCAGCAAAATCAAGAGACATAACATCAGATTGGAAAACTCCACCTCCAACTTCCCAAACGAGATCATATTGGTCGAGTTCATAGTTCCAGCGATAGAGGTGAACTTCATTATCATATAGATATCCACCAGCAAGTGCCATCATGTCGCCATCATCAGTTGTTGCGATGGCATGAATGGCTGCTTTTGTCAACCAGGGATCCCATTTCTTTGTATAAGTATTGTCATTATCTGACAAGAAACTACCTACATCAAAATTTTCTGGGTATCCAGCTCCCTGTTTAAAGAATGATGCATCATCAAAATCTGGTATCCCATTAGCCCAATCCTGAGAATCAAAAACATCAGGGGTAATATCATTTGTTAGATCAATTGGCTTATCAAATCCAGATACGATTGCGACTGGACTAACAATAAAAACCGTAATTATTGCAAAAGCCATATGTATTTTATTTATTTTATTTATTATCATTTTTGATCCTCACACCTGCTTCTTAAATGGCGATTTAAACTTGGGCCTAACCACTTTCGCCATCACAGTGATTGCTGCTATTCCACCCACAACCATACCACCTACTGCCACATATTCTTCAATCGTTGGTGTTTTGATATTGAATGCATTAGCAGTAACCAATATTTCTCCATTTGTTTTTTGTCCAAACACCTCTATGTAGTAGGTTTTCTTACCTGCATCATCAGGAAAAGTGTAATCTGAATGGTACTTTCCATCATTCTCCTTAACCAGGGTTGTATTATCTTTGAGAATTGACCCATCATCATTTTTAATTCTGAACCAAGTATCATTGTAGTCAATGCCTGCTTGGACTACAATTGGTAGATTAGTATCCTCCCAATCCTGAAATGAATAGGTCTGTTCCTTAGGCGAGTCAATTCTTAATCCACCCGCATCAATATGGAGGGTGAATGTCACCAACCGAGTCGTGATGGACGCATCCTCTTTTTCTGCAGTTACCTCGAGGTTAAAAGTTGCATTTTCCAGAGGTAAACCCAAATATGTTCCTTTCCAGTAATTCGGAGCAGGATCACCTTCTACCATAGGCACACCAATACTCCAAGTTGAATCTTGTTCTCGTTTATACCGGTATTCCATATCCACTACAGGAACATCGGAAAACACTATCACAGGTATTGCGTTGGTCTTATAGGTCTTGGCTGCTGGTGATAATATAGCTATTCTTTCTAGAGTGCCAAAACAATCCTGCATCTCACTTTCTGAGGTACTATTATCCAGCGCATTAGTGCCACAATAATATTCTAGGCCATCAGAATAGGTATCATTGTCCGTATCCCATAGGACAGGATCTGTACCAAGTTCATAAACCTCCAAACCATCAAACAATCCATCACGGTCAGAATCTGGTTCAAATGCCCCTCCACCATAGGGTGATGAAACTGTTCCATAAACGTAGTATTCCTCACCATCCCAAAGACCATCACCGTCCGAATCAATTTCCATACCATCGAGTATGCCATTGTTATTCTCATCATCATTCGTTGGATCCTTGCCATAACGGAAGATCTCTGCTCCATCAGGAAGCAGATCTCCATCCGAATCCGAATTATTGGGATGGATATCGGGATATTTTATTACACGTGTAGGATCATAATCTAAGCCTAGGGATAGATTTAAAGGATCAATTCCATTAATCTCCCAATGATCTAGGAGTCCATCTCCATCTGTGTCATTTTTAATCGGATCTGTATAAGGTAATACAGTTAATTCTCTGTAGTCTGACAAAGTGTCATGGTCTGTGTCATTGAATGCCGGATTTGTACCAATTTTTATCTCAAATAGATCATCCAAAAAGTCACCATCTGTATCATTATTTGCTGCAGACGTGTTAAATGGCGTGATTAATACAAAACCGATATAGGGATTTAACAATGTAGTAACATTGCCGACATGCATCTCTGCTCCATCATATAACCCATCTCCGTCTGTATCATTTGATAATGGGTTTAATATAATTGGGTCAAAATTGGGTATAACCCCCTTACCAAGCCACATCTCCCAGCCATCAAGTATCCCATCAAGATCAGTATCTCGTCTAGTTGGATCTGTACCCAGCTTCCACTCATCAAAATCACTCATGGGCATACTCATCTCACCATACTGGTCAAGAGTTGTAAGTGAATCATCATCAGTATCCCACTTGGTCGGATCTGTGAAGACTAAATAATCCGTGCCATTAATAGTATATGTCAACCCATTAATTTCTTCGCCATCGAATAAGCCGTCATCATCGGTATCCTCATCAAACGGATCAGTATAATAAATTTTTATTTCTTCAAAATCATCAAGACCGTCATTATCTGAATCCTCATCTGCTGGTGAAGAGAAATAAATCCAAACCTCATCGTAATCGGATAAGCCATCTCGATCACTATCCCTGCTGAATGGATTGGAATGATAGAGCCATAATTCTTCACCATCCTCCAGTCCGTCACTATCAGTATCTGCAAGGAAGGGGTTGGTTCCAAAGATAAAGAACTCATCTCCATCGGAAACACCATCCAAATCAGTATCTACACTCCTACCATCCGTCCCTAGTTCTAATTCCTGCATATCACCCAATCCATCACCATCGGTATCAGGATTAACGGCATGGGTATGATTGGAATCAGGTCTTAACATGCCTTCAAGCCCATCGATCAATCCATCATCGTCAGTATCTCCATCTAGCGGGTCTGTGGGTGGATCTCTTGATAGTTCATAGCCATCTGAATTGATAAAGAAACCAAACGGTGGATTCTCTTTCTGTTCTGGTGTGATACCAGTATCTCCATCACTATCAGGATTGGTGGGATTAGTTCTAACTATCCTGGCTGGTTCAGGTTCGCCAGTCTCTGGATCATAAAAAATCACAGATATTCCATGAGTTTCTGTATAATCGGTCATATCCATTATAAATGGTATTTCCACTGGAGCTATCGATCCATCATAAGACTGCCAGTAACTATCATCGTCCGTATCATTATCAAGAGGATGGGTGTATCCACCGTTAACAATGAAGGGGTCGTCTGGTGTGTATCCCATGGGTTCTGCGTCAGGATCATCATTATTCTTGTCATAATCATACAATTCGGGACCATAGAATATACCCCTTTCACCTTCTTCTCCATCTATCAATCCATCGCCATCAGTATCCGGATTCAGAGGATCAGTCCGGTCATCATAAGGAACACCTCCTATCATGATGCCAGATACAGAAGGTGTGATGCCAGTCATATTCCATACATGATTAACCTCATAATAATCATCCAGTCCATCAAAATCACTGTCTGGATTCATAGGATCAGTACCTAAAATCACGCTTTCTTCGTAATCATTTAGGCCATCAAAATCAGTATCTGGATTCAATAGGTTGGTTTTTAGGTTAAATTCTATATTATCATCTAATCCGTCTTGGTCGGTATCCTTGCGGGCAGGATCGGATTTCAGGGTTTGTGTCTCGAATTTATCATCGAGTGTATCGCCATCACTGTCCACCGATTGGTAATTCAGACCTGGAGTATTTTTCTCATACTCATCGGATAGACCATCCTTATCGGTATCCCCTCCCATGGCACCATCCCCCACAGCAGCTTCTGGTGATGGCGATGTAAGCTCATATCCCAAAGGAGGACTAAATCCACCTGGACTCCAATGAAAATCAAAATCCCAGTCCCAAAACAGGAATCCAATGGTTACTGTAATGATAAGCTCGATGGAAATAAAGACTCTCAGTGGAGTCGGTGTCACCAAGTCTTGTAATAAGGTGAGTATAATTTCTAGCGCACCGGAAAGCCTGAGCTCCGCTATGAAAAGATCTATTCCTAGCGACACTGTGAATCCAATAGCAAAGGTGATAGTCATAGTCCCAGTCTCAGGCTGATTTGCAATAGCTGCCCTCTTCACTATATCAAATCCCAGTGAGAAGGCAATCGTAATACTAATTGCATCCAGTCCTATATATTTTCCAATGGCATTGAGTCCCCCCCCTGCACCACCTGTCAGGAAATCAAGTATAGTCATTGTCTTGCTGATGGTAATCTTGAAGCCGAAGCCCCACTCGATAACTTTGAAGAAGTTATCCCAATTGAATACACCATTTTGGAAGCTGAATAGCATCAATTTGAAGAATCCATATCCTGAGAATGATACTTCCAGTCCTAGCGCTTCTAGCATAAATGATAGGAAGGGACTGGACTTGGAATCGAATCCCTTTAGTTCGAATCCAGCCTCAAATATTGGAATAATGGAGAAGAATGACAGAGCAGTTTTTAGTATTTCTCCGAAATCTGCCCCATCCTTGAAAATTGAAACACCCTTGAAAACTAGGTCGAATATCATCCCGGTGAATTTTTCCGCATCAAATTCGAAACCTGGAGACAAACCTAGTTTAATTGATATTGTAAATAACGAAAAGCTGCCAATCCCAATTGGAATATCGATATCGAATAAATCCCAGGACTCACTTCCCAGTACGCCACCAATTTTCCCAGTTAAAGAACCAATCAGGTCGGTAATTTGACCAGCTAGCCACTCTGACAACTTGGCAAATATAGTTCTGAATCCGTCTGTAAACACATCTCGAATGGTTGTCACAAATCCAATTATTGTACTAATGGTATCATGATCAACAAGGGGATTCGATGCTTGTAGTTGCATAAATGCAGATATCAAATCATCCGTACTTGGTGGGGAGTCAACCAAACCAATGACCTTACCAAATATACCTTTCATTACCTCCACCAAGGCACTAAGGTCGGTATCCATAACTTGGGATAAAATATACGTTCCACCTTGCAGTAGGGTTAGTAACAAACCTTCGACGGCATTTTCCCCGGATTTGGTAATTATTTGGAATATTAATGAAATGGCCTCACTAGCAGTATTGACCAAATCATCAGCTACTGTATCAACTTGTATTCCCGAATTTAACTGTGTTAGATTAGGGAACATTGAAGGATTGATCAGATTGATAAGTGATTTGATTATCTTGCTTATTACTGATTTAAGGTCTCCAACTCCTGAAAACAGGTTATTAAGGAGCTTACTTAGCATGTCCTTCAGATTAGGAGGATTCTTGATAAATGCAATTATTGCATATAATGTACTGATCAGGTTATCAACTGTTTCCACCCAATCAGAATTAATAACGCCATATTTAGCAAGCATGCTGGTTACCAGTGAAGTAATACTGGTCCCTGAATCCAGACTGAAGGAGGCACTTTGAAGGGCAACGATAATGGTGGCAATATCTTCAATTGCATCCTCTATATCAGATCCCAGATTTAAAGCGCTAACAATATTTTTTATCTTGGTCTTGAAATCGCTTACCTGGTCATCGACACTCAAACCACTGACTGTAAAAACATCATCAAGGGCATCTGAAATGGCACCAATAATTTCCTCTGCTTTTTGTACTATTGTATCCACATCAACAGGGGATAACTCTTTTAACATTTCTACCAAGGTATCCTGAAGGTTTTCCCCCTCAACAATGCCCGTGGCAATTAAAAGCAAGGACGTTGCGTGCATCAATACCTTCGATGCGACCGGATCCAATGATTGACCAAAATGATCAAATGCAAGATTGAGCAATTCAGGACCATATTCCTTGATTAGATCCTTTACAGAGCCAGTACTAATAAAATTAACAATCATTCCTAGAGTACTGGAAACCAATCCCCCCAGCTCAGTGATTTGACTGGCACCGAGGCTAAATGCGTTAGACGTCTCGTTCCCAATGAATATACTAGTTAAATTTGCTAGAATCTGTTCATTAAGAACACTTAGAATAATATCCATGGCATTGCCTCCCTCGGAGATCTTGGTAAAGACATTTTCACCCAAGTCAAATATTTGTCCGATTATGGTAGAAAGTTTAATTCCACCAAGCTCAATATCTGGGACTATAAGATCAATAGCTGTTTTAATAAATCCAGTAATATCGTTGGCATCTCCCCTCAATAGGAATAAAGCATCCACAATTAAATCAAAATAATTCATCATATCTTGGGGTATGGGCAGCATAGGTTTGATTTTATTGAGAAATCCCTTCATACTGCTTGAAGAAGGATCCTTGACCGCACCAATAAAATCAGGAATAGCCATGATCGCATTAGCTATACCCTCCACTGTACCCTGAGATAATCCAATCGCTCCACCTATGTAATCAAAAAGTAAACCCAATAATTCATCAACGATTCCACCTATGGGCCCTCTTAAGCCACTATCTTTGGGTAATAGTTGTAATATGAAATCAGTGGGCATTGCACTTGTTTTGGGAAATATATCCATAACGTAATCATGGGCAACAATTTCCCCAGTCTCCGGATCAGCATCCCTTTGAGTTTCGGGATCGACAACATATCCTGGTCGTGGAATTCTTTCTACCTTTGCCGGATATTTATCATAAAATGCTTGCTCTCGAGCTAATATTGTATCTGGGTGTTCAACACCCATGGGATCCTCAGGTTCAACTGTTCTGGCAGTAATAGAATTGAAATTATCAGCAAAATACTGTAAGGTAGCCCTTCTGATATCCTCAGCAAAATTTCTAGCAGACCCTTCGAAATTCTCTTCCAATATATCTGCTAACGTCCAAAGAGCATAGATAAACATCTGTTGGCTATCAACCCTTTCTTCCCCGGTTCCATAGATATTGCTGACATCATTAACTGATTCAAAAAGTTGTTTTGTATTTCCCATGGCAAAAATATGATGCATATCTTTATGGTCATCTAAAATATCTGCAATTTTAGTCCAAGAATATTTAGTTTCGCTTCTTTTTGATGTAATAATCCATGATGCATGAGTACTGGGAAAAACATAAATTCCAAAGGATAATTCTTGGAATGCTAAATTATCTTCCAATTGGGTAAGAGAAGATATTGGGATACCAATAATATTGGGACTCATTAATGATAATGAATTTACAAGAGACTCTCCAGTTTCTTTTGCCAATTCATTATTTAAATCATAGAATATCCCGATTTTCATCCCAATTTTGAAATAATGTGAGTTGATCTCTTTTACTTGCTCAACTTCGCTAGTTATTTCTCCTGCAGCTGCAGAACTGGAAAAGATGGAGGAACTCATCATTAATAATATTAAAGTTACTGTTAAAACAAGAATAGGTAATTTTTTACGGTCGGTCATTAACTAATCACGCTCGAAAATTGACAATCATTCGAAATACAAACTTTTTGAAACGGAATGACTGTTTATCGAAATTTCAGCTTGTACGCTATTCAAAGATGTGACCTATTTAAACCGTTCA
>CAZRLL010000141.1:8295-10424 GCA_964600735.1 uncultured archaeon | reverse complement strand
GAGGACCTATTAATTGATTACTGGAATGGAACCGATTGGATAAACATAATTGGTGACTTATCCCCAAATTCATGGAATAACGTATCCATTGCTAGTTATTTGACAAGTAGTACATTCACAATTCGCTTTAGAGATGGAACTCCTTCATCAGATAGCAATCAGGATACATGGCAGATAGATTTGGTCTTACTTAAACTAATTAATTATCAACTAGAATGGGAGCATCAGGTACAAAGTGTTGATACAAATAAAGAGAATTTCATATTGACGATTTATGGGTCTAGTTCAAACTCGAGTGAAAATTTCGAAATTCAGATGTGGAATTCAACCTCATCAGACTGGGTGGATCCACTTGTGATGAAAATCGGAAGCAATGAACAATGGTATAATACCACGATTACAGGAGAGGGATTAATTAATCCAGAGATTACTTGGAGATATCGTGGAGACAATGAAACCAAGGATGATGAACAAACTACGTTGAATATTGACTATGCCGGAATTTCAGAGTATAATGATCCCCCAGTATTCACTGAGACTCCAGGAAATAAGCAATATAATGAATCAACAACAGGCAATACACTTTCCTGGACTGTTACAAGCAGTAATGCAGATATTTTTCAAATCTATCGAAATGGAACATTTTTGATTTCGGGTGGTTGGGTGTCTGCTAAACAAATAACAATTACAATTGACAATTTAGATGCAGGAATATATGAGTATTCCATTATAGCCTACGATACAATCGGAAATTATGAAATTGATATATCGATAGTAACAGTTAGTGACATTGCTAATCCAGAAATTGATAATCCCCCTGATTTAACTTACTCAACCGGGAATATCGGTAATGAGTTAGAATGGATAGCAGACGATTTACATCCTGATAATTACACTATTTATAGGGATGGATCCCCAGTAGATTCTGGTTCATGGGCATCAGCAGGAGGATATCCCATTCCAATTAGAATTAATGTAGACGGATTATCGATGGGTAGTTACAATTATTTTGTGGAGATTTCAGATGAATCTGGAAATCCAAATAATGACATTGTCATTGTGACTATATCGGATGATCCAGTATTCACTAGCAGTCCAGATGATTTATACTATCTTATAGGAAATACCAGCAATGAACTGAGCTGGACTATTGAAGATTCTGATGAGGAAAAATACGTTATTTACCTAGATACTGTCGAGGTAAAAAATGGGTCCTGGCAAAATGGAGTACCTGTAAAATGGCCCGTTGATGGACTTGCATACGGCATGTATAAATATACAATAGTTGCAAATGACACCTCAGGAAATTCGAGTAATGATACTGTTTATGTCTATGTAACAGATAGACCTGTTTGGGAATCTACTCCCCCTGATTTGACGATTGTTGAGGGAACTTCGGGTAAAGTACTGAACTGGAATTCGACAGACCAGGAACCCCATAAATACGAGGTATATAGGAATGGAACGTTAATCGATTCTGGTAATTGGTATAATGCAGATAATATCAGTTTAAATATTGATGGATTATCAAATGGTGTATATAAATTTGTAATATTTGTCAATGATACTGTTAACAATGAAATTAATAATACCGTGTGGGTAACAGTAAATGATGAGACATCGCCATTTATTAATGATCAACCTGGTGATATTACTGACTATGATGAGGAAAAAACCGGATATAAAATACAATGGAATGTGACTGATACTCATTCAGGGACCTACGAAATTTTAAATGGATCCGATTTGTCCGAGATACTACAATCGGGGGTCTGGACAAGTGGCGAAAATATCACAATATATATTGATGGACTATCAATTGGAGATTATAGTTATGCTCTATATGTTAATGATACCTCGGGTAATCAAAATATTTCAATTGTATTGGTGACTGTTTCAGATTTTACCTACCCAGAATTAACGGCATATCCTGCAAATCGTACAATTTCGGAGTTATCAACAGGAAATATATTGGAGTGGATTGCTTCAGATACTCACCCAAATAAATATATAATTATATTCCAATGGAATGGAACATTGTATAACATCTCTGGTTTTTGGTTGTCTGGTAATCTCATAACCTATGGCATTGATTCGCTTGCACCTGGAACATATAATATCACTATTGC
>CAZRLL010000141.1:0-8285 GCA_964600735.1 uncultured archaeon | reverse complement strand
CCAATATAACTGAATATTGGTTTATGGTTACAATAACCTCTGATACAACTCCACCAATATTCATCACAACTCCAATCATGCCAATAACTTTCGAGTATGGTACCATTGGAAAATCTCTAAATTGGACGGCTAATGATACATATCCAGATATATACAGGATCTACAAGAATGGATCTCAGATAGGTTCCGATGGAGTTTGGGCAAATGGTACGATAATTTCCATATCATTAGATGGACTATTAGTTGGAGATCATAATTTCACTATTATATTCATTGACCAATCCAGTAACCAAATAGTCAATACAACTATTGTCACAATAGTCGATACTACATATCCAGAATTAAAAGGAACTTTCGATAACGATTATTCATATAATGAAAAAACCACTAATAATATTTTGAACTGGACAGTTTCAGAATTAAATCCTGGAGGATACATTCTTTTACGTAACCAAGGTCAAATTGCCAACGGTACATATGAATCAGGAGAATTTATCATTGTTAATATTGATGGACTAAGTAGGGGGGTATATAATTTCACTATTATTATAACAGATGAATCAGGTTTGAATATTATTTCAACAAATTGGATTACTGTTCAGGATAAAACACTACCTGGTTTCATTGGGGATCCATATTTCGACGCATCAGAATATATCGAGGGAGATACCGGGTATAGCATTAAATGGGTAGCTATAGATAAATTCAATGACTCAGATATTCGAGGTGGGACATATATTGTTTATAGGAATAACACTGAAATAACAAACAATACGTGGGATCCAAATGATCTGATTGATATTGGGATTGATGGATTAGCCAAGGGCAACTACAATTTTACGATATTACTTATCGATGAATCAAATAATTTTCTTAATTTTACATTTTTTATAGATGTTATTGATACAACAAATCCAGTATTTAATGCCACACCAGGACCCCAGACTGTAATTGAAGGCACAACTGGGAATTCAGTTGGCTGGAATGCTAGTGATCTGTATCCTGGAAATTTTACAGTTTATCAAAATGACATATTAATATTTGAAGGAATTTGGGATGGTACAAACAATATTACCTATTCACTAGATGGTCTAAATTCTGGAGAATATAATTATACCATTACAGTTAGTGATTTATCTGGTAATAAATTAAATGATACAATTAATGTGATTGTTATTGATACAACAAAGCCTGTATTTAATGAATATCCAGAATCTGAGGTAACTATTGATGAGGGCACAAATGGTAACTATTTATCATGGAATGTATCTGATAAGCATCCTGATACTTTTATTATCATGCGTGATGGATTAATAATTGATAGTGGATCATGGACTGATGGTGAGCTATTAAGAATTAATGTTGATCAATTGCAGCCTAAATTTTACGATTACACAATTATAATTTATGATGAAGCCAATAATGAAGCTAATAATACCGTTAAACTTAGGATAAAAGATCCTTCCATAACTGATACTGAAGTACCTTCACTAGATATTACTACAAATATTTATGAGGGAGATTTTGAATTATTAAATGGAACTTGGATTACCGATGATGGTGAATTAATTGATGAAGGCCGGGTGACAATTTCTTTAATTAACAAAGCTCAGGAATCTGTTGTAAATGATGAATTTTCTGTTGTCAATGGTTATTTTCAGATCCAGTTGAATTACACTGATATTCCATTTGGTGACTATGACTGGTTTATTACACTTTCCAAGGACGGTTATCAAAGTCAAACCGGCGAAACTACAGTAACTGTTCTACCACATAATTACGAAATTGAAATTCAAGTATTTGGCGAACTAATTCAAGGTGAAGAATACTTTATTTCTGCAATTGTTAATTATGCAAATGAACCTAATAACACAAGTTTTCTAGCTTTAAATGAAATATCGTCAAGGAATGGACCTACATCAGACATTGAGGTGCTGTTCACAATACATTTAGTTTATCGTGATGGCTCGGAAACCACCATAACCAAAAGTGGATTTTCAAATGAGTTTGGAGTTGCCATAATATCTCTTTCTGCTGCAGAAACCGATTCCCTAGCAGCAATCACAAATATTGATGCAAGAATATTAGGAAATGAATTTAGCAAAGGTAGTTCAGCAACCCTCTTTGATAATGAATTACCCAACATTCTTGGTCCAAATCCAGGGATATTTAGTTTACTAGGAGATAACGCCAATGATTATTCAGTAATTATAATAATTATAATTGTGATTGGTATTGCATCAGTTTATATCTTATTTGCCCTGCGAAGAAAGAAACATGATAAAATTTCAAAGCTAAACCGATCAATTAAGGCAGCCCAAACGGAATTAACTGCGATCCTGTCAATTCAATCTATAGTTATTCAAACAACAACAAAACTTACCATTTATGAAGAAGAATTGTCAGGGATAGAATTAAACACTTCTCTTATTGGTGGCATGGTATCCGCATTTTCAACTTTTCTCAACGAAATTGGTAGTGAAAAGATGTTCGGATTTGAAATGATGGAACGTGAAGGAGTATCAATTACCTCCCATAAAGGGAAAATATCTAATTTTATTGTAATATCCAAAGGAAAATTACCTTTAATCATCTTAGATCAAATCGTACTTGCACAGAAATCAATTGAAAAATCGCATAAGAGTAACTTTACTAAAACTGCTCGAGGAGTAAAGAGGTTGAAAAAATCCGATATAAGACCACTTTTCGACAAAGCTGGATTTAAGATATCCATTATTGGGGATTATAAGTTTAATGAGAAAAATCTTAAGAAATTGATGAAGGAAGGATCCATTAGTAATAATATGAAACAAAATATAAAATCCTTGTCAGAATTCAATGATTCCTTGCAGGGTACAGACATAAAACTTTCATTTGATTCTGTTTTTAATTACTTTAGAAGTCGTGAAATGTCCGCAAAGATGAGTGCCAGAGCAATCATATTGACTAACCTATACCATGTCCTTGCCAGTATTGATGAAAATTAAGATCACTAACTATCTCGATTTTTCGATCTTTGTTACAGATTAGACATTAAGAATAAATTGTTATTCATTTTGTAAACGTAAATGTCTAATGACAATAAATCATATTTTATTTGGGTTGAAATGTTAAAAAATTTACCTAAATCCATAGATGAATTGATTTATGGTATATTCATCCTCAAAAGATATAAATAAAAATAAAATTACGGTAGCATATAGGTTATCAGGTAAATAACTTGCAAATACAAGATCTCCCTAGAATCAAATGTGAAAAATTAACCAAAATTTTTCGGAATCAGTTCGGATTACGTAATGTTAGCTTTGATTTGGAATTTACTGGGCTTGGATTACTTGGACCAAATGGTTCAGGAAAAACAACTTTTCTAAAGTTACTACTTGGCTTAACTTCACCTTCAGAAGGATCAATTTCATTAAATGTAGCAAAATCTGCATTACGTGTGGTTTCGGATCAACCAACCCTACCAAGTGAAATGACAATTGATCAATGGATAAAAACTATAGAGCAAATGCATGGAAAATCAATGAGAAATATTGATATCCAATCAGATCTAGGTCTATACGGTCACTGGAAAATAAAAAATTTATCTGCAGGTCAAACTAGAAAAGCAGCACTTCTACCAGCATTTTATGGGAATCCAGAATTAATAATTCTTGATGAACCAACAAATTTTTTGGATATTACTTCTAGGAGATATATTTTAGAACTTTTAAAGGAACACTTGGAATTTACTGGAGCCAATATAATTATTGCCTCACATAATATTGATGAAATTCGTGTGTTTGCCAAAGAAGTAATAATACTTAAAGAGGGTGAATTAATGGATGTTGTAAAACTTGAAAATCCTATGCCTGAATTTTATTCTCTTCAGGTAAATAATATAGAACAATTATCAGAATCATTTATGGACGAAGGAATTGTTTATTTCATTGAGAATACGATACATGGACGGGTATTAAAGGTAGAGCCTTCAAACCATGCGTGGGAGGTAGTTGCTGCATTTATGAAAAAAGGGGGAATAGTTACATCATTTTATGCCATTGATCATTTAGAAAATGTAGTAGAGGAGATTTCAAAATGAGTGTAAAAGAGAGTTTAGCCAGCAATTATGTATTTTTTAGATACCCAGCTCATCATATATTGATTATTATTCCAGTTTTTATTTCTACAATACAATTTTTCTTATTTAATTCAAGTTTTGAATTTGATAGATCTACAGACACCTTAAATACTGTTTTCTTAGAACAAAATGAACTGGTGGATAATTATCTATTAGTTATGAAACTTACAATGGTTATTTTTTTATCCTTTTTTGTGACTTTTCGTTGGTCTAGCATTATCATTGATGGAACTTATGGTTATTGGATTACACAAGGGGTTCTACGTAGAAGATTACTGTTTTTAACTCTAAGGAAGTTTGTAATTGATTTATTCATTGCAGAATTGTTAGGCCTATTTGTAATTATAATTGTTGGGGGGATACGGTACAAACTATTGGATCTTATTTTGTTAATCATCTTGATATTTGCTAATATATATATGATTGTTGTATTTGCCCTATTGACGGCAAATATTGTTAAGAATCCTGAATTCGCTGCCTTGGCATATATCCTATTTCTTGGTGTTATCTCGGTACTGGAAATTAGTTCTTCCTCAATTTGGTTTAAGTTGCTTCAGAGTGATTTACAATATCAAGACGATTTGGCCTTTATTTGGTTTTTCCTATCAATTATTTTTAGTAGTATTACTCTAATTATCACTATTAGATTAAATCAAGCCAAGGATATTGAGTTATAAGTGGGTGAATAATTGTGAAATTTAAAACTTTATCAACAATATTACTAATTGTCAGCCTATCTATGCTGTTTCCCCAATTTGAGGAAGAAGAAACTATAAATATATTTCCCTTGGAAGAAAAATCAATTGTTAAAAACATCCACAGCCCCATAATTACCATTTCTACAGATATCGAGATCGAGATTAAAATTAACATTACACTTTTTGAGTTGGATGATGAAACAATTCATATTGTTTATATCGGTAAAATGTTTGAATCTCAGAGTTTTGAAGATTTAGAATCAGGCTTTTATAAATTTGATTTTTATTCTTCCAATATTGGGACTGTAACCATAACAGGGAAGGGGATAAATCCAATCGTAATTGGTATAATTTCATTGTTGTTTTTAATAAGAGTAATTATCTTCATAAATAATCGATACTTCAGCTCTTTGGATGAGTTAATTACCTAGCAAATCTATTTTCAATATCCACCCGAGTCATCAAGTAAATCGAAATTTTCTAATATTACCTGACCCAGCTTCAAAAACGCTTCCTCAATCTGTGAACCTGTTTTGGCACTGGTTTCTAAATATTGAATTTCAGTTTTAGAATATACCTGATGCCTATTCAAGTATTCTAGGTAATCTAATACATCCTGACTATCGATTTTGCGATAAATATCTAGATCTACTTTATTTCCAACGAGAATAAAAGGGATATTATTGTTTAAATCTGGGTTTTCTGCATGTAATCTATCTAACCAGGAGGTGATTTTAGTAAAAGTATAATCTCTTGTCAGATCAAAAACTAGTATTGCTCCCTGTGTTCCACCTAAAAATTGACGAGTAATCGCTTCTAAGCTATCTTGACCAGCCACATCCCATATTTGAGTGTCTAGTATAACCTGATCACTCATCTCAATTTGTTTCTGAACCATATCAACCCCTAATGTAAGGAGGAACTGGTCACCTAATCCTTCTCCAAGGTAATTTTTTCGGATGGAGGTCTTTCCAACTGCGGGTTCTCCTAGAATAACGATTTTTACATTAATAATTTCCTTTTCGTCACTCTCAGAACTCATAGAATGTAAGTGTCAGCAATTATGAAGCATATAAATAATATATCAAACTAACGATCGTAAATTGTGAAAAACACTTTTACATATATATAATACTTGCCTATTATAAATGATAGATAATTTTACTTCATCTAATTTATCAGAAGAATTTAAATCACAATTACTAGAAATTAGTGATTTCGTAAATGAGCATATAATCCCATTAGAAAGGCAATTGATAGAAAAATCGTTTAAAGATATATTGCCTGAATTACATAAAAAGAGAGAGAAAGTCAAGAGTATGGGATTTTGGACACCGCAAATATCAAAAGAATATGCAGGTATGGGACTGTCACTGGTTGAACATGGTTTTGTTAGTGAGGTATTAGGTAGATCAATGCTCGGTCATTATGTGTTCAATTGTCAGGCTCCAGATGCTGGAAATATGGAAATTTTGATTGATCATGGCACCGATGAGCAGAAGGAACAGTTTCTATTCCCCCTTTTAAAAGGTGAAATACGCAGTTGTTTCTCAATTGTCGAACCTGATTATCCTGGTTCAAACCCAACTTGGATAGGAACAACTGCAGAAAAATATGATGATAATTACGTAATCAATGGTACTAAATGGTTTTCTACATCTGCTGATGGTGCTGCTTTTGGTATCGTGATGGCAATAACCAATCCTGATGCACCGAAACACAAACGATCCAGCCAAATAATTGTGCCTACAAACACACCCGGTTATACTCATGTGCGAAATATTCGAGTCATGGGACATGTGGGTGAAGATTGGTTTAGTCACGGTGAGATTATATATGAAGATTGCACCGTTTCTCTGAAATATTTGCTTGGAACAGAGGGTGAAGGTTTTTCAATAGCCCAAGAACGACTTGGACCTGGTAGAATTCACCATTGTATGCGATTTATAGGAATTGCTGAACGAGCTTTTGATTTAATGTGTAAACGTGCAGTAAATCGAGAAGTTGCTCCTGGTAGATCTTTAGCTAGCCAACAATCGATACAGAATTGGGTAGCAGAGAGTCGGGCTGAAATAAATGCTTCTAGACTATTGGTTCTAGATGCTGCGAAAAAGATAGATAAACATGGTCAGTATGCTTCAAGGGATGATATATCAATCATAAAATTTTATGTAGCAAATATGATGCAAAGAGTATTAGATCGTGCAATTCAGGTACATGGTGCTCTTGGAATGACCAGTTACACTCCCCTATCATTTTGGTGGGCTCATGAAAGAGCTGCTAGGATCTATGATGGACCTGATGAGGTACATAAACGCTCTGTTTCCCGCAGAATTTTGAGTAAATATGCATCAGACAAGAAAGAAGGAGGATAAACGTTGATACCAAATGAAATAATGAAAGACGATACAATTCCTGTAAGAGATGATGAACGATTTGATGAGAAAAGATTGATCAGTTATTTATTCGATAAATTACCAGGTGTGGATGATACCAAAAAAATGAGAGTAAGGCAATTTGGGGGTGGTGCGGCAAATTTAACTTACTTACTTGATTTTGGAGATATTGAATATGTCCTTAGGAAGCCACCTCTGGGAAAAGTCGCCAGGTCCTCCCATGATATGTCTCGAGAGTATAAAGTTTTATCAGTTTTACACCAAACATTTCCTTTTGCACCCAAAGCATATCATTATTGTGATGATGCAGGAATAGTAGGAGCTCCTTTCTTTATAATGGACCGAAAAAAAGGGATTGTCATTCGCAACCAATACCCTACAGAATACCGTGAGGATCCAAATTCGGCTAAACTCATAAGCGAATCCCTGGTGGATGCCCTAGTTGATTTCCATGGAATAAATTATAAAAATATCGGATTAAATGATCTGGGAAAACCTGAGGGATTTATCGATAGGCAAATTGAAGGGTGGTTTAAAAGATGGGACACTGCAAAATTAGAAGATAATCCACAGATGAATGAGATTTATCAGTGGTTGAAGGCAAATATTCCCCAAAGTACCGATTATACTCTCATCCATAACGATTACAAGTTAGATAATGTAATGTTTGACTTCCAAAATCCCAACAAGATGGTGGCAATTTTCGATTGGGACATGTGTACGTTGGGAGATCCACTTTCAGACTTGGGTGCATTACTGACATATTGGTCGGAAACTTCTGATCCCGAGTATTTGAAACAAATCGCCATGATGCCCACAGATGATATTGGATTTATGACCAGATCAGAACTTGTGAGAAGGTACACCCAGAAAAGTGGGAGATCAACTGAAAACATCAACTTTTACCATGCACTTGGATTATTCAGATTAGTTGTAATCATAGCCCAGATTTATATTAGATTTGTGAAAAAACAGACGAAAGATGAACGATTTGCTGGACTAGGCCAATTAATTCCATTTATAATCAGAGCAGCATCTGATGTAGCTCAAGGTAAATTCAAGTACTAA